>JANXXG010000268.1 GCA_025350745.1 Chloroflexota bacterium
TCCACGATGAGGATGCCGAGACGGAGTCCTGCGGCAGCCCGGACCTTCGAGAACGTCTTCGTCACGACGATGTTGGGATGAGCACCGATCTGGGGAACGACCGTGTTCCCCGCAAAGTCGCTGTACGCCTCATCAACGAGCACGAGCGTCTCGGGGTAGCGTTCGGCGACCGCAAGGATGATCGCGTCGTCGATCAGGTTGCCGGTCGGATTGTTCGGTGTCGTGAAACAGACGATGTTCGGCTTCGTCCGCTCCATCGCCGCGAGTGCGCCACGCATCGTGATCTCGTAGGGAAGTCCGACGTTCTCATCGACGCTCGTGCCCCCAGCGATCTGGGTGAGGCGGGCGTGCATCGTGTAGGTGGGTTGGAACAGGAGTGTCGTACGTCCGTGGCCGCCGAAGACGAGGAACGTGTTGAGGAGCATCTCGTTGCTGCCGTTGCCGAAGATGAGCTGCTCCGGCTGGACGCCGTAGCGCTGCGCGAGCGCCGCACGAAGCTCCGCGCTCGCGGCAGCGGTCGGATACCGGTTCAGAAGGATGTCGTTCAGCTCATCTGGTGAGAGATAGAGCCCGGCAGGGTGCGGGTCGGCCCACTCGTTGGCGTTCACCCGTACCTCGGCGGCCATCTGCTGCGTCCGGTACGCCTGGAACGTCAAAAGATCCGCGCGCGGCCGGGGCAGGCGATCGCTCATGTGCCATAGCGTAGGGCGATGGAACGGATCGCTGTCCTGTGCGGCGGGGTCGGCGCGGCCCGCTTCCTCTCCGGCCTGGTCGATGTCGTGGACCCGGCCGGGGTCACGGCGATCGTGAACGTCGCTGACGATGACGAGTTCCACGGCCTCCACGTATCACCCGATATCGACACCGTCCTCTACACCCTCGGCGGTCTCGTCCACGAGGAGCAGGGCTGGGGCCGACGCGATGAGACGTTCAATGCCCAGTCCGAGCTCGCGCGCCTCGGCGAAGACGCGTGGTTCCGTCTTGGTGACCGCGACCTCGCGATGCACATCCACCGCACCCGGCTCCTTCGCGAGGGGCGATCACTGACGGAGGTCGTCGACGGCGTCCGGCGAGCGCTGGGCATCGGTGCGACGATCCTGCCCGCGACCGACAGCCCACAGCGCACCCGCGTCCGGACGGATGCGGGTTGGATCGGATTTCAGGAGTACTTCGTGCAGCGCCGCGCGGCCGACCTCGTGCGTGAGCTGCGGTTCGAGCCGGGGGCCACGCCGACCGGGGCCGTGCGCGCGGCGATCGCGGGAGCGGACATCATCGTGATCGCGCCGAGCAATCCCTTCGTCAGCATCGGTCCGATCCTCGCCCTCACCGGCCTGCGTGACCAGCTCCAGGAGGCCCGCGCGGCCGTCGTGGCGGTGAGCCCGATCGTCGGCGGCGCGGCGATCAAGGGACCCGCCGCCGCCATGCTCGCGGCGTTCGGCTACGACGTTTCGGCGCTCGGGGTCGCCCGTCTCTACGCGGAGCTCGCTGATGCGTTCATCCTCGACACCGAGGACGCCGATCTCGCGCCGGCGATCGCGGCGCTCGGCCTCAGAACGAGCGTCGTACCCACGATCATGCGAGACCGCGCGACCCGCGCCGACCTCGCGCGCGCGACCGTCGCGGCAGCGCGTTGACCGCGGTCGCGATCGTCGTCGTTGCGCGCGATCCGCGCCGAGCGAAGACCCGCCTCCGATCGGTCCTCGCGCCACGGCAGCGGGCCTCGCTCGCTCTCGCGATGCTCGACGACGTCGTCGGAGCGGCGACCAGGACCCGATCCACCGTTCTTGTGGTGACCGATTCGCGCTCGGTCGCAGCCCGGGTGCGACGGCTCGGCGCGCGAGCCACGGTCGCGCCTGCCCGCGGCACCCGGGACGGAGCCGCGCGGGGCCTCAAGCTGGCGGAGCGAGCCGGCGCAGATGCGGCTCTGGTCATCGCGGCTGACCTTCCATTCGCCGCCCCGGCCGACCTCCGGCGGGTGATCGCGGCGGGTCGCCGTGCCGACATCGTCATCGTCCCGGACCAGGACCGCGTGGGGACCAACGCGCTGTTCCTCCGGCCACCGTCACGCATTGCGCCGCTCTTCGGGCACCGCAGTCTCGAGGCGCATCGCCGGGCCGCGGGCCTGCGGGGCACGGTGCTTCGGGTCGCGGGGCTCGGACGCGATATCGATACTCCGGACGATCTGCGCGCGCTCCAGCGGTCGAAGCGCCGGGCAGGGATCAACACGCGGCGCGCGCTGGCGGCGATCGCTAGCGCCGCAGCTCCATCGACGCGGCGTGGAAGTCCATCCCCTCGTGGCGCGCGATCGCGGAACCCGCCGTCGCCGCCGCGCTGACGTCCCCGCGCGCGGTCACGTGGGTGGACCAGCGAACGAAGTCCTCGACGCGCAGCGGCGATGACCACCGCGCGGAGCCACCCGTGGGCAGGCAGTGGTTCGAGCCGGCCACGTAATCGCCAAAGGCCACCGCGCTCTTGGTGCCGATGAACACCGCGCCGGCGTTGCGGGTCAGCTTCGCCAAGCGTGCCGCACGCGTGCCCGCCAGGTGCAGGTGCTCCGGCGCGGCGAACGCTGCGGCCTCGACAGCCGCTTCGAGCGACGGGACCCGATAGAGAGCGATCGTCCCATCGCGTGAACCGACCCGCGACACGACCGCCGCGACGACGGCGAGCAGCCCCTCGTCATCACTGAGGAGCGCCGCGAACGGCTCGCCGCCGTGCTCGGCCTGCGCCTCGAGGTCCAGGATCACCGCAGTCGGGTCGGCGTCTCGCGAGCCGATGACGATGAGCTCGCTCGGGCCCTGGAGCGCATCGATCCCGACGTCCGCGGAGACGAGCCACTTCGCGGCTGCGGTGTATGCGTTGCCCGGGCCGGCGACGAGGTCGACCGCCGGTAGGAGCTTTGTGCCGTACGCCAACGCGGCGACCGCTGCCGCGCCCCCGGCCCGATAGAGACCGACCGCGCCCACCTTCATCGCGGCGTACGCGAGCGCCGGGTCGATCTCGCCCCCGGCCGCCATCGGGGAAACGAGCACGAGCTCCCCCACGCCCGCGACCTTCGCGGGGACGCCGATCATCAGGGCCGTCGAGGGGTACGCCACCGTTCCGCGGGGCACACAGCCGCCCACCCGCGCGAGCGGCTGTGGAAGGAGGGTCTCGCTGAACGCGCCGCGCTGATGCCGGACCGGCTTCGGCTTCTGCTTCGCGTGGAAGGCGAGGATCGCCTCGTGCGACAGGTCCAGCGCCCGCCGGAGCTCCGGCTCACAGCCGCGAGCTGCGCTGCGTAGCGCGCGGGCATCGACCCAGAGATCGCGGGAGGTGGCCGCTCTGCGATCGAAGCGGCGCACGCTCGTCAGCACCGCCGCGTCGCCGCGCCGCTTCACGTCCGCGACGGTCTTCCGTACCGACGCGAGCAGCGCGTCATCGAAGGCCGACGCGTTCCGGCGCCGGGCCACGTCCCTCTTGAAGCGGGCAAGGTCACCCACAGCGATCCTCACCGCGTCGCGACCCACGTCTCGAGCGAAGCCGCGAGCGCGGCGATGGCCGCCCGGTCCCGAGCGTAGCTCGCGCGGTTCGCGATGAGCCGCGCCGTGCAGGTGGCGATCTCCTCGACGATGGCGAGCCTGTTCTCCTTCAAGGTGCGACCGGTGCCGACCAGATCGACGATCCAGTCGGAGAGGCCGACCTGCGGAGCAAGCTCCACCGATCCGCTCAGCTTGATGATCTCGACCTGCACTCCGCGGCGCTGAAAATGCCGCTCGGCGACATGCGGATATTTCGTCGCGACCTCGAGCGAACCGAGGTGACGGTATTCGTCGAGCGAACGGTCGATCGAGTCCTGCGGCGCAGCAACGACGAATCGGCAGGTCCCGTAGCCGAGGTCGACCAGCTCAAGCACGTCAGCCTCGCTCTCCATGAGCACGTCCTTGCCGGTGACCCCGAGATCGGCCGCGCCGTGCGACACGTACGTCGGCACATCGCTGGGGCGACAGAGGACGTATTCGACCGCTCCCGCAGGCACGACGAGGCGGCGATCGCTTCCGTCGAGACCGGCGATCGAAAGCCCGGCCGCCGCAAGCGCCACCTTCGTCTCGGCGAAGATCGCACCCTGTGCGAGCGCGATGCGCAGCGGGCTCACGACGCCGTCCTGGTGAGCAGCGTGGCGAGCGCCTCGAGCTCGCGTGTCACGCCCTCGTAATGGACGTGACCCGCGTCAACGACCGTGGCCCGGTGGACGTCCTGACCGGCGTGCTCCGCGACATCGCCGATGGCGACGGCGACGCCGAGCGTCCGAAGGTGCGCGGCCGCTGCGAGCGTCGCCGCATCGCTGGCGGCGGGCGCGAGCACCAGCAGCGGCGCCCCGGACTGCGGCTGCCATCCGGCGGCGACCACCGCCTGGTGCAGGTGCGGGACCGCGATGCCGAAACCTGTCGCCGGACGGTCCGTCCCGAACCGCGCGAGCAAGCCGTCGTACCGGCCGCCGGCGGCGATCGCGAACCCGAGGCCCCGGGCCGTGACCTGGAAGACGATGCCCGAGTAGTACGGAAGCGCGGGCACGAAGCCGAGATCGAAGCGGATCGCCCCGCCCACTCCGGCCGCCTGGAGCAGCGGCCCGAGCGCCTCGAGGGTCGCGAGCGCTTTCTGCGAAGCCGCTGGCGCGTTCTTCCCGAGGGTACCGAGGTCGGTCGACCGGTGCCGCAATCCGCGCTCGAGCGCGCTCGTGCGCGCGGCGCTCAGCCCCGCTGCGCGTGCAAGCGCGATGGCCGAAACGAGATCGCCGGCCCGAGCTGCGGAGGCGACCGCGTCACGCGCGGCAGGTTCGAGCTCGTCGGTGAATCCACCCAAGAAGCCGACGTGCCCGATGTCGATCTCGGCCGTGCGCAGTCCGCAGCGCGCGAGCGCATCCGCGAGGAGCGCGACGACCTCCGCATCGGCCCGAAGGCTCGGGTCGCCGATGAGCTCGATACCGGCCTGGTCGTACTCGCGTTCGGAGCCGCGCATCGATGCTTCTTCGCGGAAGATCGGCGCGAAGTAGGCGAGGCGCAGCGCGGCCGCCGCGTCGCGATAGCGCTGGGCCACGACCCGGGCGACCGCGGTCGTGACGTCGGGCCGGAGCGCGAGCAGCCGGCCGTCGCGGTCGAGGAAGCGCAGCATCCGCTGCTCCGCGAGCGTTCCGGTCGCGAACTCGACGGTCGGCGGCTCGAGCGGCACATAGCCATACCCGGCGAACGTCTCCATGAGCGTGCGCTCGATGGCCTGGAGCTCGCGCGCCTCGGTCGGAAGGATGTCGCGAAAGCCTCGCGGAAGCGCGAGACTGCTCGATGGGTCGATGGCCGCACCCCGTTCATCGCTGCTTGGAAAGGTCAATCCTAGGTTCTACGGTCTGGACATGGCCCGGTGGATGGCATGGCTCTCGGCGATCGCTGCGGTCGTCGTCGCGCTCGCCCTCGGCGAACGCGCTACCGGCTGGACGCTCTGGTCGTTCGTGCCGCTGGTCGCCCCGCTCGCCGTCAGGGCGAAAAGCCAGGGGTCGTCGCGAGCGCCGGGCGTGATCGCAGCCGCGATGGTGGTCGAGGCGACCGCGATCGTGAGCTCCGGACAGGGCTCCCTCTACGCGCTCGTCGTGGCGCCGGTGCTCCTGGTCTGCTTCATGACGACGACCGCGATCGAGGGCTAGGGATCGGGCAGGCGCACCTGGACATTCGCGCTCTTGATCAGGAGCACAAGGTTCTTGAGTCCGGGATTCACGTCGAAGACGAGCACGCTCCGGGTCGGGATCGACACCTGGTAGCGGGCGGGCCAGGTCAGACCGGCGGTCGACCGGTACACCTCGCTCGACGTCCCGTACGGACCGCTCCGCGCCCCGGTCGGATCGATGAGCGCGAAGTCGCTCGGATCGAGCGTGGGCGCGTCGTTGTTCTTCTTCGTCGCGGTGATGTGCACGATCAGGAGCGAGCCGGACGTGGTCCGGACCGTTCCGAGGGACAGCGTCCGTTCCACCGAGTCCACTGAGATGACCCAGTCCGGTGCCGCGACCTTGCTGCCGAAGGCGGCGTACGTAAGCGGCGGCGGTCCGCTCGGCGCGGAGGCTCTGAGGTAGCCGACCGCGCTGACCGCGGCGATGAGGATGAGCGCGGTGATGATGAGCAGCCTCGTGCGCCAGAGGATCGCGAGGAGCCGCTGGGTGAACGGGACGTCCTCGTACTCCTCGCCCGCCGCGTCGGCGTCGCTCGTCGTGCGTTCGCGGACCGGCGGCTGGAAACGCATCGGCAACGCGTCGACGGCCTCGCTGCGGAGCGCGATCTCAGGATCGACGTGCTGCTCGCGACGGAGGCGCTCCACCATCAGCTGCTGGGCGAGCTCCTGCTGCTTGAGCTTGTCGACGCGGAGGATGAGGTTGACGTCGGCGGGCGTCAGCTGTTCGTCCTGCGTCGGAAGCGGCCGTGCGACGTAGATCTCGCGCTGGACCTTTCGCCGCTCGACGAACTCACGATCGGCTGGCGCCGGTCGAGCCTCCGCCGGGATCGGCGGTGGTGCGGCGGTCGCAGGTGCTGAGCTCGTCGCGATCGGTGCGGTGACCGGCGGCGGTGCGAAAGTCGGTGGCGCGGGCGACGGAGCCGACGGCTGCGGCGTGGAACGCGGATCGCGCACGCTGAGCGAGAAGACGGAAAAGTCCGCCTTGTTGATGCCCGCGATCCCGGGGCGGATCGCGTCGGTCAAAGTCCATGGGGCAAGATCGGTCGAGCGGAGCGCGATGAGCTTGTCGTCCGCGCGCACCTCGCGCTTGCCGACGACGAGCGAGTAGAACGGTCCCAGCTCCGGCACCTTTGGCGCCTCGTCGCCGGCATAGTCGTAGAACCGGACGATGATGTCTCCGCGCGGCGCGCGGATCCGCATGTGCCCCCGGCGCACACCGCCCGGCTCGTCTCCGAGGGCGCGACGGAGCTCGATCTCGGCCTCGAGCCAGCGTTCCACCGAGCCGGCGCCCATCGCGTCGTGCTCGACGTTCTCTCGATCGCCGATGATCCGGTTGTGCCGGATGATGAGCAGCTCGAACGGGCCAAGGGGCGGTAGCTCGCGGTCGGCGGACTCGCCCTCGTCGAAGAACTGCAGGTAGACGCCCTGCTCGGTGCTGATCATTCCCGCATGTCAGCCTAGTCAGACCGCTGGGGTTGCGCGACCCCTCCATCCGTCAGGCACGTCAGGGGTACGGTGTCCGCGTGCGGAGGCGTTCGGTCGCGGAGCGAGCAGCATTCATTCCCGCGGTCATCGGACCGGTGGTCGGGGCGCTCTTCTTGTTCGCACCCATCCAGGGCTACTGCATGACGTCCGTCACGGCCACGTCATCGCCCGGAGCGGCAACGGGAGCGCCGACGTCGAGCACGACCACCTGCGGGACCGAGGCCCTCTGGCAGCGGCAGACGATCTTCCCGCTGCCGTTCTTTGCGGTGCTCGTCTGGTCGCTGGCACCCGTGATCGTGTACTACGGGGTCCGGCTGCGCCTCGGCCGCCGTCGACGGGTCGGGACCGCCCTCATCGTCGCCGGCCTGCTCCTCGAAAGCACTGTGCTCATCAGCTTCGGCGCGGCACCATTCTTCGTCCCGACGGTCGTGCTGCCCCTCGCGATCACGACCACCATCGCGCTGAAGCGGTCCTCAATGAGATAATTGGCATC
>JANXXG010000297.1 GCA_025350745.1 Chloroflexota bacterium
GGCACGGTCGATCTGGGCACGGTCGGTCTGGTCCCGACGATGGGCGCGCTCCATGACGGGCACGCCGCCCTCGTCGATGCGGCTGTCCGCGAGAACGATCGCGTCATCGCGTCCATTTTTGTGAACCCGACGCAATTCGGACCCGGTGAGGACTATGGCGCGTACCCGCGATCGGAGCCTGCCGACCTGCAGCTCCTCGAGCACCATGGAGCGGCGGCGGCGTTCGTGCCGTCGGTCGAGGAGATGTATCCGGCCGGTGGGGACCGCACGATCGAGCCTGGCGAGATCGCCGCACTGCTGGAGGGCGCGGCGCGGCCCGGGCACTTCACCGGCGTGGCGACCGTCGTGTGGCGGCTTCTCGAGATCGTCGCGCCCGACCGCGCGTACTTCGGGCAGAAGGATCTCCAACAGCTTCGGGTCATCCAGATCATGGCCCGCGACCTCGGGCTGGCCACCCGGATCATCGGTCGTCCCACCGTGCGCGGGCCCAGCGGCCTCGCGCTGTCATCGCGGAACGCGTACCTCAGCGCTGCCGAGCGGGACCGCGCGGCGGCGCTTTCCCGGGGCCTCCGTGCTGCCGAGGACGCCTTCGCACGCGGCGATCGGGACTCCGAGGTGCTGCGTCAGGCGGTGCGTGCAGAGCTCGCGACAGCGGACATCACACCCGAGTACGTCTCCTGCGCGGATCCGCTCACGCTCCGTGAGCTCGAGGGACGGGTGGACCGCGCAGCGATATCGCTCGCCGCGCGCGTCGGGCGCGCGCGGCTCATCGACAACACCCTGCTAGGGATACGCCTCCAAAACCTCGACGAGCTGTAAGAGCGCCTCGTTCACCGGCGTCGGCACGCCGTGCCGCCGGCCCCGGCGGATGACCTCACCGTTGATCCAGTCGATCTCCGTCGGCCGCCCGCTGCGGACGTCCTGGAGCATCGAGGAGCGGTTTCCCGCGGTGAGCTCGGCCATCGCGCGCCACAGAACGATCGCCTCCGCGTCGGAGATCGGTACGCCCTCGGCACTCGCGACCCGCGCGCACTCGCGAGCGGCTGCGTCCACGATGCGCGCGGCCAAGTGCTGCAGCAGCTCGCCGTTGGTGATGCCGACGAGGGCGCTCACCGGATTGACCGCCGCGTTACCGACGAGCTTCCGCCACACGGCCGGCCAGGCGTCATCGACGACGGTCGCGGTCATGCCACCCGCCCGCAATGCGGCGGCGAGGTCGTCCACATGTGGCGCGCGTCCGAGCTCGACGCGTCCGGGACCAGTGGTGCGAAGCGTCTCGCCGTCGAGCGAGGCGCCGACATAGATGACGCCGACGGCGACGCGCTCGTCACCGAGCACCGTGGCGAGCCGTTCGCGATGGCCGAGGCCGTTCTGGATCGTGAGGATGGTGCCGCCCTTCGCGAGCACGCGTTTCGCGGTCTCAGCCGCCCACGCCGTGCCCTGCGACTTCGTCGTGACGAGGGCGATGTCGACCGGAGCGACGCGTTCCGTGAGCGGCGCCTTCGTCCGATCGATGCGCGTGAGCGTCACCTGCCCCTCGAGCGCCCGCGAGACGAGCGTCCCGATCGCGCCGAGCCCGAGGACCGCGACGTGCATCATCCGGTCTTCCTGGGTTTGAAGCTCTCCTCCAACGACTGACGCTCGGTGTCCTTCATCGGGAAGCTGTGCTCGGCGTCGGGGAAGCGCCCCTCTCGAACGTCGGCGTCGAAGCGCTTCAGCGCGTCGATGACGATCGGCCCGAGATCCGCGTAGCGCTTCGCGAACTTCGGCTTGAAGTCGCCGAAGAGGCCGAGGACATCGTGGAGAACCAGGACCTGGCCATCGCAGTCCACGCCCGCACCGATACCGATCGTCGGAATGGAAAGCCGCTCGGTCGCCAGACGGGCCACCGGCGCCGGGACGGACTCGAGCACGATCGAGAACGCGCCGGCATCTTCGAGCGCGAGCGCGTCATCGATCAGCTTCCGCGCGGCCCGACCGGTCTTGGCCTGCACCTTGAACCCGCCGAGCTGCGCGACGCGCTGCGGGGTCAGGCCGACGTGCGCCATCACCGCGATGCCGTTGTCGACGAGCGCTCGGACGGTCTCAACGACCTCGTGACCACCTTCGACCTTGACCGCGTCCATGCCGGCTTCTTTCAGGAACCGCGCGGCGTTATGCAGCGCATCGGACGTGGCCGCCTGGTAGCTCCCGAAGGGCATGTCACCCACGAGCAGCGGGCGTCTCGCGCCGCGCGACACCGCTCCGGCGTGACGCACCATGTCGTCCATCGTGACCGGCACCGTGGTCGGATATCCGAGCACGACCATGCCCAGGGAATCCCCGACGAGGATGATGTCGATGCCGGATGCCTCGACGAGCCTGGCGAACGCGGTGTCGTAGGCCGTCATCATCGTGATCTTTCGGCCCGCGCGCTTCGCCGCCAGCACGTCCGGGACGGTGACCTTCGCCTGCTGCGGCGCGGTGCCGCCGCCGTACTGCGCGTCCATGTCGAACCTCCGTCCAGGCCGGCTCTGCCGGTCCCGGCGTCGCGACCATCGTACCGCCGGTCAGTCCACTCCGGTCCGGTCAGTCGACCCCAATAGCGGTCGAGCTCTTCAGTGCACCGACGCCGGCACGACGCTCGCCAGCGGTGATGACGATCGCGCTGGGCCGGGCGAAATGGGATGACGCGAATGTCTCGAGCTTCGGGACCACGTGATGCCCCATCGCGGCAAGCGTATCGCGCGTCGCCTGCGGGATCCGCGTGTCGACGAGCAGGTCGGTGGACTCGCAATGGGTCCGCGCTCCGTTCACCGCGAGACCAGGGCTTTGGCCGAAGTCGACGAGATTCGTGACGACGTGGACCATCGCGCTCATGATCCGCCGACCGCCCGGGGCGCCGGTCGAGATGTACGGCTCATTCCCCCGCACGAGGACCATTGGTGCGATCGCCGAAAGGATCCGTTTCCCGCCCACGATCGAGTTCAGCTGGCCCGGTCGAGGGTCGAACCACGTCATGACGTTCGCGAGCATGATCCCCGTGCCGGCGGCGACGACGCCGGAGCCGAACGCGCCGCCGAGCGTGGTCGTCAACGAGACCATTCGGCCATCGCGGTCGACGACGTTCACGTGCGTCGTGCAGTCGGTCGAGGGCGGGACCGGCGTCGCGGCGACCTCCGGGGTCGCGCGGCCGGGATCGATCGTCTTCCGCGCCACCGCGGCGTGGTCGGCCGATGCAAGCCGGTCAAAGATCGCCGTTCCGACCACCGCCGGATCAGCGAGGTACGTGAAGCGATCGGCGAACGCGCGCCGCTGGGCCTCGGCGATGAGGTGGAGCGCGACCGCCGATCGCGGATCCATCTTCGAGAGCTCGAAGCCTTCGAGGATCCGGAGGGCCTCGACGGTCGTGATCGCGCCGGATGCGCCGGGCAGGGTGTGCAGCGTCAGGCCGCGATAGTCGATCGCGAGCGATGGCTGCTCGCGCG
>JANXXG010000302.1 GCA_025350745.1 Chloroflexota bacterium
CGCGAAGATCGAGACGGTGTGGGGAGTCGGATACAAGCTGGTCCCGCCGAACTAGCGATGAGACCGTTTCGCAGTATCGCCGGCCGACTCTTCCTGTCGTACCTCGCGGTCGTCGCGATCGGCTTGCTGGTCGCGGCCATCACGATCGGGGGGCTGCTCTTCCGCTACGAGAATGATGTGACGCGGATCCGCCTGCAGGAGCTCGCTGCGCCGCTGCAGACCGCGATCCAGACCGCCGTCCGCAACGGACAGCAGCCTCGCGACGCGGTCCTCGCGATCGCGGAGCAGGCCCAGGCCGCCAACGCCCGGCTCCTGATCGTGAGTCCGGGGACCAACCCGCAGACGAGCAATGCACAGCGGCGCGTGCTCGTCGATAGCGAAGGCACGCTCGTGAACACGCGCCTCCCGCTCACCGACGCGACGGGGATCGGACAGTTCACCGACACGAATGGGGAGGTCTGGATCTTCGCCCAGCAGCAGCTCCGCGTCGCGGCGCTCGGCGCGGGAGGCCAAGGCTTCATCGTGGTGGCGCGCCCGCGGGCCGTGTTCGCCGACGTGATCAAGGCGCTGTTCCCGTCGCTTGTCATCGCCGGGCTCGTCGCCGCGGGCTTCGCACTGGTCGTCGCCGGTCTTCTGGCGCGCACGATCACGCTGCCGCTGAGGCGTCTCGTCGGAGGCGTGCGGTCGTTCACGTCGGATCACACGGCGCGCGTGCCGCTGACCGGTCCGAGCGAGGTCCGCGAGCTCGGGGGCGCGTTCAACGAGATGGCGGTCGAGATCGAGCGGGCGCGCGCGAGCGAGCAGTCCTTTCTGGCGGATATCTCGCACGAGCTCCGGACCCCGCTCACGTCGATCCACGGATTCGCGCAAGCCATCGTCGAGGGCGAGGCCCGCGACGATGGCATCCCGCGCGCCGCCCTGATCATCCAGCGGGAGTCCCGTCGCCTGGTCCGGATGGTGGAGGGGCTGCTGCAGGTCGCGAAGCTGGAGGCGGGAGTGCAGCGGCTGGCGCGCGACGCGGTCAGCGCGTCCGACCTGCTCCAAGGCGCGGTCGCCGCACTTGACGTGCAGGCGCGCGAGGCCGGCGTCGCGTTCGACGTCCGCTCCGATCCCCTGCCCGTCGTCGGAGATGCGGACCGGCTCTCGCAGCTGTTCATCAACGTGCTCGACAACGCGGTGCAGCACTCGCCGCGCGGCACGACCGTCACCGTCGACGGATCGCAGCAGGATGGCGAGGTCGTGGTCCGGGTCCGCGACCAGGGCACCGGCCTACAGCCCGGTAGCGAGCGCCGGCTGTTCGCGCGGTTCTGGCGCGGTGACAACGCCGCGGCGCGAAGCGGCGCCGGTCTCGGCCTTGCGATCGCGCAGGCCATCGCCCAGGCCCACGGAGGCTCGATCGAGGCTCACAATGCCCCGGGCGGGGGCGCGGAGTTCGCGATCCATCTCCCCACCGGCGCGTCTTCGTAGACTCGCCCGATGTTCGGTGGGACGGTGCGCGGCAAGACGACGACGCTCCGGGTACCGCGTGACACGGATCTCGACGCACACAGGCGCTGGGCCGCCGACATGCGTGTCCGCCGGGCCGGGCCGATCGGCCGCTGGCACGAGCCCGCCGCGTCGGAGACCTGGAAAGAGGGTTGGACCGAGCAGGCGAAGGACAAGACCTCGGTGCTGTGGTCCATCGACGCCGGGGACGCCCGGGACCAGCCGGTCGGGTACATCCGGATCCGCTTCGAGGGCGCACCACACTCGGACAAGGTGCTGCTCGACCAGTTCGTCATCGACCCGGACCGATCGGGGCTGGGCTACGGGTGGGACGCGGCCCTGACCCTCCACCGCTGGATCTTCGACTACATGCACCTGCGAATGGCGGTGGTCGACCGGATCGCGGCGGACGACGTTGGCCGCCAGCGGATCCTCGAGAAGCTCGGGCACGAACGCTTCGGTCATGGGCACCGCGTGTATTACCGGGACGGCGCGTACGTCGACCAGTACCTCTACCAGATGGAGCTGGAGGCGTGGGACGACCGCTGGTCCGGCGAACGCGAGTATCCGCCACTCGGCGATGAGAAGGCCGTCTAGAGGTGTTCGGACCGCGGCTCGACGGCACGAATGGCGTGTCACTGCGCACGCCGACCCTTGAGGACCACAAGACGTTCGTGCACTGGACGCTCGAGCCGGAGGCCACCCGGTTCTGGGGCGGCCGGATCGCGGACATCCGCGACGAGGCGTTCGCGGAACGGCACACGAAGGACGCCGAATCGCAGAACAGCGTGACGTGGTCGATCGCTTTCGAGAACGAGACGGTCGGGTTCACCGGTCTGTTCGATATCGACTGGGTCTCGCGCGATGCCGAGAGCGGGATCTTCATCGGGCGGCACGATCTCTATGGACGGGGCATCGCGAGCGAGACGATCCGGCTCCGGACAGCATTCGCCTGGCGCGAGCTCGGACTGCTGCGCGTGCATAACTGGATCTCGCTCCGTAATCGCGGGAGCCGACGGGCGAACGAGAAGGCCGGCTACCGGCAGATGGGGCTCATGAAGCGTTACGCATTCCGCAGCGGCCAGTGGTACGACGATTGGCAGGGCGAGGTCTTTTCCCCCGACATCCCCGCTGGTACATTCGTGCCGCCCTCCACAGGGGGGTAGCGGCTGCAAGAGTCCCCAACGCGAGCGTCGAGTGAGGCAGTCCTCCCAAGACCGAGCGAGGCTCGAGAAGCCAGCACAAAGAGGGAGGAAGCTTCACGTGAGCTTCTCTGACAAGACTCTGACCTGCAAGGACTGCGGTCAGGAATTCATCTGGACCGGCGGGGAGCAGGAGTTCTACCAGTCCCGCGGTCTCGTGAACGAGCCCGGTCGTTGCCCGTCGTGCCGCGCGGCGCGCCGGTCGACCGGCGGTGGCGGAGGTGGAGGCGGCGGATACGCCGGCGGCGGTCGCGGGATGGGTGGGCCGCGCGAGTTTTTCACCGCGACCTGCAGCAACTGCGGTGGTGAGGCGCGCGTTCCGTTCCAGCCGCGCGGCGACAAGCCCGTCTACTGCAGCTCGTGTTTCGAGCAGGTCCGGCCCTCGGCATCGCGTCCAGCCCGCTACTAGTCGCGCTGCCCCGATCCGAGAAGCAAGAGCCCCCGGCCTCAGTCCGGGGGCTCTGCGTTCCCTAGCGGAACATGTCCTTGTCGTGCGAGCGCACGTAGGCGTGGGCGGTCTCGCTCTCATCGGCGGGCAACGGCAGCCCGCGCACGATCGCGGCGGG
>JANXXG010000392.1 GCA_025350745.1 Chloroflexota bacterium
CGAGATCCTTGACCCGGCGGACTTCGGGCTGACCCGGACGATCAACATCGCGCACCGTCTGACCGGGCACAACGCGGTCGGCAAGCGGGCGGAGGAGCTCGGGCTCACCTTTGGGAAGGACGAGCTGCGCACGATCACGCAGCGCATCAAGAGTCTCGCCGACGCCGGCCCGCTCTCCATGGAACAGCTCGATTCGATCCTTCGCGACTGGGTGGTGGCGTGACGACCGGAGGTGGCAAGACGCTCGCGGAGCTGATCCTCTCGAAGCAGTCGGGTCGCGATGTCCGGGCCGGCGATCTGGTGATCGTTCCGATCTCGCGGGTCATGGTCCACGACTCGGTCATCGATGCGGTCATGGCCGGACTCAAGGATCTGGGGAAGGCGTCCGTGTGGGACACCAGCAAGGTCGGCGTGTTCGTCGATCACGCGGCACCCGCCCCGACCCCAGTGGTCGCTGACTCGCATCGCGTGCTTCGCGAGTGGGTCCGGGCGCAGGGCATCAAGACCTTCTATGACGCCGGCGAGGGCGTGTGCCACCAGATCATGGTCGAAGAGGGTTACTGCGAGCCCGGCACGGTCATCGTCGGCAGCGACTCGCACAGCAACTCGTACGGCGCGGTCGGCTCGTTCGGCGCCGGCATGGGCGCCACCGACATCGCGGTCGCGCTCGGCCTGGGCCGGACGTGGCTGCGGGTCCCCGAGTCGATCAAGGTCAGCTTCAGCGGCACCCTCCGTCGGGGCGTCACGATCAAGGACGCGATCATGCGGGTGGTCCGCGAGATCGGGACCGACGGGGCGCGCTACGCGTGCGTCGAGTTCCACGGGGTCGGCGACCTGCCCCAGGGCGACCGCATCACGCTCGCCGGCATGACCACGGAGATGGGCGCGAAGGCCGGGATCGTGGTGGGGACGCCCGAGGCGCCCGCATGGCTCCGACCCGACCCGGATGCGTCATACCTGCGTGCCGTCCACATCGATCTTTCGACCCTCGAGCCGCAGATCGCGATCCCGCCGCGGGTCGACCAGGTGTCGGACGTGAGCGATGCGGTCGGGATCCCGGTGGACATCGTGTTCCTCGGCTCGTGCACGAACGGGCGGCTCGTGGACATGCAACAGGCCGCTGCGGTCCTGCGCGGCCGCCGGATCTCGCCGCGCGTCCGCCTTGAGGTCGTCCCGGCGTCGCGCCGCCAGTTCGAGGACGCGATGGCCGACGGGACGCTCGGGATCCTGTCCGCGGCCGGTGCCGTGATCGGGAGCTCGGGATGCGGGCCCTGCCTCGGCCGGACCGGGGGGGTCCTTGCCGGTGAAGAGGTCTGCCTGTCCACCGCGAACCGCAACTACAAGGGTCGAATGGGTTCGCCCGACGCGTCCATCTACCTCGGATCGCCGTACGTCGCAGCGGTCGCGGCCCTCACCGGCGTGATCGATGATCCTCGGCCGTACCTCGAAGCGAGCGAGACCGACTTCGACGCGCTCGTCGCACGGCGCCGGGCCGATCGCGGCGACCGCGGGGCGGCCTCGGAGCGCTCGGGTGACCGGTCACGCGAGCTGCTGATGGCGATGCCGCAGCGCACCGGCGCCCAGGTCATCGGCATGGACGAGGAGGACTAGGGGTGCCGCGGGCGTGGGTCTTCGGGGACGATCTCGACACGGATCAGATGGTGCCGGGCCGCTACGCGCCGTTCATGGTCGGTCAGGACAAGTTCCAGAACTACGCGTTCTATGACGCCCGGCCCGGCTTCGCGAAGGAAGTCCGGCCCGGCGACCTCCTCATTGGTGGCGAGAACTTCGGCTGTGGCAGCTCGCGTGAATACGCGGTCGCGGCGCTCAAGAAGCTGGGGGTCGGCGGCGTCGTGGCGAAGAACTTCGCGCGCATCTTCTTCCGCAACTGCATCAACCTGGGCATCCCGGTGGTCGAGTCGCCCGACGCGGTGACGCTGGCGAAGGACGGCGACGAGGTCAGCCTCGACCTCGCAGGCGCGGTCCTGCGCACGCCGGCCGGGAACGCCACGCTCCGGCCGCTGGCGCCGTTCGCGCAGCAGATCCTCTCGGCGGGCGGGGTCGTCCAGTACCTCGCCGCGCACGGAGACTTCCCAAAGGTCGACTGACCCCACGCGCTCGGCGAGAACGGTCGGCCTAGTCCAGGTCGATCGCGACCGGCAGTGCGCCGCGGGCCCAGCTCGAGAGCTTCTTCCCTTCACGCCAGCCCATGTACTTGGAGTCCAGCACCTCCCGCGCGACCGTGTCCTCGCGGGTGCCGAGCTTCACCTGGCGGGCCTTCAGCGCCGCGGTCTGGGTGTTGATGCGGAGCCGGACATGCGGGTCCTTCTTGATGTTCTTGACCCAATCGGCGGTATCGCCGCCACCGCTCAGCATGAACAGCGTGCCGTCCCGGATCCCGAACCAGATCTCGATCTCGTGCGGTGTGCGAGTGTTCCGGCCGGTGGTCGTCAGGTAGCACATGTCCGCGTCCGCGAGGCGCTCGAACACGCGTCCAGCCTAGGCGAGCGTCTCGCGCAGCCAGCCGCTGACCGTCTCGGTCAGGGCCTCGCGATGTTCCGGGCGGGTGAACATGTGGTCGGCGCCCTCGACGCGGACCACTCGACACGGGGCACCGCCCTGACGGAGCACCGAGGCGTAGCGCTCGCCGTCGCCCGGATCCACGACCTCGTCGGCGGTGGCGCTGACGATGAGCACTTTCGCGCGGGTCCGCGACAGCTCCGCGACCGGCTTGACCGTGCCGAAGTAGTCGCGCTGCGCCGGCGGAACGATCAACACGGCGCTTCGGATCCGCGAGTCCCGGCCTGCCGCCAGAGCCGCGATGGCGGCGCCGTAGGAGTGCCCGACGACGCCGGTCCGCTGCGGGATCGCGGGGTGGCTGCGCAACAGGCGGATCGCGCCGGCGGTGTC
>JANXXG010000400.1 GCA_025350745.1 Chloroflexota bacterium
CTCGTCCTTCGCGATGGCGTCCGCGTCGAGCACGCGCGCGCCGAGGTCGCGAAGGATGGCGGCGACCGTGGTCTTCCCCGCCCCGATCGGTCCGGTGAGCCCGACGACGAACGCGCTCACGGCTCGCTCTCGGCGGGGCCGGCCGACGCGGACCACTCCTCGTACAAGGTCCTCAGCGAGCGCTCCAGCTCGGCGTGCTCGGTCCCGAGCTGGCGGGTCTCCATGAAGTTGCCGGCCTGCGCGACGTCATCGAGCTTCTTCGACATCTGCGCGAGCTGCAGCTCCATCGCGGCGATGCGCGCTTCGAGCGCCCGCACACCTTCGACCTTGCGGACCTTCGATGCGGTCCGCCGCCCGGACTTCGCCGGGGGCTCCGGCGCTGCCTTGGGCGAAGACGTGCGCCGTGGTGCGGTCACCGCCGGCTTCTTGTCGACACGCGCGGGCGCGGGTCCGCCAGGAAGCTGCACGGTGAACGTCGGGTCCGGCAACGGCCGGCCCTCGTCGCGGGCCTTCTCGAAATTCGTCCAGCCCCCCTCGTAACGGAGGAGCCGTGCGTCGGCGACGTCCCAGATCTCGGAGGCGAGCTTGTCGATGAAGTACCGATCGTGGCTCACCGCCACCATTGTTCCCTCGTATTCCTCAAGGACCCGTTCCAGCTGCTCCCGAGCCGCGAGATCGAGGTGATTGGTCGGCTCGTCGAGCACCAGGAGGTTCGCCTCGCGCGCCGAGAGCCGCGCCAGCGCGAGCCGTGAGCGCTCGCCGCCGGACAGCACGCCGACCGAGCGGAAGACGTCGTCGCCCCGGAACAGAAACCGCGCGAGCAGTCCTCGCGCGTCCGGCTCGCTGAGCCCGGTGGTGTCGCGGAGCGCATCCAGGACGGTCTCGTCACCGGTCAGCTCGGCCTGGGCCTGGGCCAGGAACGCGACCCGCGCGGTCGGCGCGCTGGACACGTAGCCGTCGAGCGCCGGGAGCTGCCCGACGAGCGTGCGCACGAGCGTGGTCTTCCCCGCGCCATTCGCTCCGACGACACCGATCCGCGCTCCACGCTCCACCCGCAACGGTGGCGTGCGCACGACGACCCGCTCACCGTGGCCGACCGAGAGCGGCGTCGTCTCCAGTACGGTCGCGCCGGCCAGGTGGGCCGCGTCGAGGGTCCAGCCGTGCTGGGCGTTCTGCAGCGGTGCATCGATCCGCTCCAGCCGGGAGAGCTGCTTCGCGCGCCCGCGCGACTGCTTCGAGCGCTGGCCGGCCCGGAACCGGTCGATGTACTCCTCGGTCTTCGCGATCTGCTCCTGCTGACGCGACGCCGCCTTCGACAGCGCCGCGTCCCGGTCGGCGCGCTGCCGCGCGTACTGCGAGTACCCGCCGCGGTACTCGATGACCTTCGATCCCTGGCCCGCGGGCTCGAACGACAGCGTGCGCGATGTGACCTTGTCGAGGAACCAGCGATCGTGACTTGATGTAAGCAGAGTGAAGTCTTGTTCCACCAGGAACTTTTCCAGCCACTCGAGCGCTGCGATGTCGAGGTGGTTCGTCGGCTCGTCCAACAGGAGCAGATCGGGGTCGTCCAACAGCAGGCGGGCGAGGCCGAGCCGGGTGCGCTCGCCCCCGGACAGCGTGCGCACCTCGCGGTCGCGCAGCGGATCGAGGCCGAGCCCCGAAAGCACCCGGCCGAGGGTGGCCTCGAAGTCGTAGCCACCGGCATGCTCGAAATGATGCTGCGCGTCCGCGTAGCGCTCCAGCAGCTCGGGGTCGCCGCTCGCGAGCTCGTGCTCCATCGTCCGGAGGGCCTGCTCGAGCTCAGCGAGGTGGGTGGCCGCGCCGCGGGCATGGGCTTCGACCGTACCGTCCACGTCGACGAGCAGCTCCTGCTGGAGGAACCCGACACGCGTGCCGCGCGCGAGCGCGACCGACCCGCTGTCGGGTGCATCGAGGCCGACGACGATCCGCAGGAGCGTCGACTTTCCGGTGCCGTTCGGGCCGATGAGACCGGCCCGGTCGCCATGGGCGAGGTTGAAGCTCACGTCGCTGAACAGCACCCGGTCGGCGAACCGACGGCCGGCCGCCTGGACCGACAGCACGCTCATCGCGCGGCCCGCTTCCGCGGGGCCCGCTGGCAGCGCGGGCAGTGGTACGTGCTGCGGCCGCCGATGACGCTGCGGGTGATCGAGGCGGCGCAGCGGTCGCACGGCTGCCCAGCGCGGTCGTAGACGACGAATTCCTTCTGCATGCCGCCCTTCCTGCCGGCGCTGTCGCGATAATTGCGAAGCGTCGAGCCGTGCAGGCGGATCGCCTTCTTGAGCACCCAGGTGATCGCTTCCCGCAGCCGCGCGGCGTCCGCGGCATCGAGCGACCCGGCCGAGCGCAGCGGATGGATCCTCGCCCGCCAGAGCGCCTCGGAGGCGTAGATGTTGCCGATGCCGGCCACGCCCCGCTGATCCAGCAGGAGCGGCTTGATGGCAGCACGGCGCCGGCGCCGGAGGAACGAGCGCAGCCACGCGGCCGTGAATGAGCGCGACAACGGCTCGCGGCCCATCGCGAGGTGGAGCGGCGCCTTGATCGTGCGGTCTCCGCCGGCGTCGTCGCCTGCGATCTCCGCAGCGTCCACGAGGGCCATCCGGCCGAGCTTGCGCATGTCGACATAGTCGAGGGCCGTCCCGTCCGTGAAGGTGAACGTCGCCCGGGTGAAGCGCTCGGGTACGGCGTCCCCCACCTCCTTGAACGTGAAGCGACCGGTCATCCGCAGGGACGTGCAGAGCGCGTCGCCGCCATCCAGTCCAAAGACGACGAGCTTGCCGCGTCGCCGCACCGCCTCGATGCGCCGGCCCGCGAGGCGCGCGGCCACGAGCGGCACCGGTTCGG
>JANXXG010000021.1 GCA_025350745.1 Chloroflexota bacterium
CGTGACTTGGTACTGCTTGACGAAGCCACCGACCGAGGCGACTTCGGCGACGCCGGGCACCGATTGCAGCGCGTAGCGTAGGAACCAGTCCTGGTAGGAGCGCAGCTGGTCTATTGAGAGGGGGACGGGCAAGTCCCCCCCTCAATAGACCAGCTGCGCTCCTACCAGGACTGGTTCCTACGCTACGCGCTGCAATCGGTGCCGGGCGTCGCCGAGGTCGCCTCGGTCGGTGGCTTCGTTAAGCAGTACCAGGTCACGATCGATCCGAACCGCCTGCGCGCGACTGGGTTCGGCCTCGCCGAGGTCGCCGACGTCATCCGGCGCTCGAACAGCGAGGTCGGCGGCCGCCTTCTTGAGGTCGCCGGCCGCGAATACATGATCCGCGGGCGCGGCTACCTCCGTGGACGACGCGACATCGAGCAGATCGTGCTGCGCACGAACGACGCGGGCACGCCGCTCCGTATCGGCGACATCGGTCAGGTACAGATCGGCCCGGAGCTGCGACGCGGCGTGACCGATCTCGATGGCAAGGGCGACGTGGTGAGCGGCGTCGTTGTCATGCGGCAGGGCGAGAACGCGCTTCGCGTCATCAAAGCGGTGAAGGCCCGGCTCGACGAGCTACGCCCGTCCCTGCCTCCGGGGATGCGGATCGTGACCACCTACGATCGCTCCGATCTGATCGAGCGCTCGATCGACAACCTCCGATCGAAGCTGGTCGAAGAGATGATCATCGTCTCGCTGATCATCCTCCTGTTCCTGTGGCACCTGCCGTCAGCGATCGTCCCCATCGTCACCATTCCGGTCGCGGTGCTGCTCGCGTTCATACCCATGAGCGCTGCCGACATCAACGCGAACATCATGTCACTCGCTGGCATCGCGATCTCGATCGGTGTCCTCGTCGACGGCGCGATCGTCGAGGTCGAGAACGCCTACAAGAAACTGGAGCTGTGGCAAGCGGGAGGCAAGAAGGGCGACTTCCACGCGGTGCGCCTCGCCGCACTGAAGGAAGTCGGCCCATCGGTCTTCTTCTCGCTCTTGGTGGTTGCGGTCGCGTTCTTGCCGGTGTTCACGCTGGTCGACCAGGAGGGTCGGCTGTTCCGTCCGCTCGCCTATACCAAGACCCTGACGATGGCGATTGCCGCGCTCCTGGCGGTCACGCTCGACCCCGCGCTGCGGATGCTGTTCACGCGGATGGAGCCCTATCCCTTCCGTCCGCGCCCGGTGGCGTGGCTCGCCAACCAGCTCCTCGTCGGCACGTACTACGCGGAAGAGAAGCACCCGATCAGCCGCATGCTGTTCCGCGTCTACGAGCCCGCGTGCCGCTTCGTCCTGCGCTTCCCCAAGTCGACGATTGCCGGCGCTCTAATCGTCGTGATCGCCACCGTCCCCATCTATCTGCGGCTCGGCTCCGAGTTCATGCCGCCGCTCTATGAGGGCTCGATCTTGTACATGCCGACCACGCTCCCCGGCATCTCGGTTGGCGCGGCGTCGCAGCTCCTCGAGACGCAAGACCGACTACTGGCCCAGTTTCCAGAGGTCGAGCGGGTATTCGGCAAGGCCGGACGGGCAGAGAGCTCCACGGATCCGGCTCCGCTGTCGATGATGGAGACCACGGTCCTTCTGCGACCCGAGGCGCAGTGGCGAAAGCGACCTCGCTGGTATTCCTCGTGGGCGCCCGACTGGCTGGCCGGGGCGCTGCGCTCCGCGTGGCGAGATCGCATCTCGCACGACGAGCTGGTCGAAGAAATGAACCGGGCGATCCAGATCCCGGGCACGACCAACGCGTTCACGATGCCCATCAAGAATCGCCTCGATATGCTCTCGACCGGCATCCGCACGCCAGTCGGGATCAAGGTGCTCGGCAAAGATGTGAAGGAGCTCGAGCGGATCGGACGACAGCTGGAGAGCGTCTTGGCGCACGTTCCGGGTACGCGTTCGGCATTCGCCGAGCGGGCGGCCGGCGGCTACTTCCTCGACTTCGAACTAAAGCGAGATGTGCTCGCGCGCTACGGCCTCACGATCGACGACGCAAACGCGGTGGTGATGACCGCGATCGGCGGCGCCGAGGCTACGACCACGGTCGAGGG
>JANXXG010000044.1 GCA_025350745.1 Chloroflexota bacterium
CAGCGATCGCCGCGGGCGAGGATGCGGCCGAGTCGTGGTGGCCGGATGTTCGCGCCGTTCCCGCGGATATCCGCGAACGGCTTGGTCGGCCGGCCACCGACAGGAGTAAGGACCGGTCAGCCTCTTGACGCGCGCGCCGGCAGGTGTAGAACAGGAGGCGGAGCTCCACACGCGGACCAACGAATGACATCGGAGGTCACATATGGTTCGCATCCATCTTCGCTACGAGGTGCTCGAAGTCGATCGATGACGCCCCCGACGGAAGGGGGCCCATTCGATCGGGGACGCCGGTCACGAAGCGTCGTGATCGAGACCACCGTTATCGGTGTCTCTCGCAGCGGACCGGTTTTCCGGCCAACACTTTGATATGACCCGGCGTCCCCCCGTGGGACCAACTGTCTGGTAGTTCACAGAGGCCCTCGCTCCGGCGAGGGCTTTCTGTTGTCTAGGCTGCGGCGGTGACCGATGACATCGCAGAGACCGAGTGGCAGTGGTTCCGCCGCGCCGTTCGCGACTCGCTCCTGCGGCCGCGGCGCTTCGCGGCGAGCCTCGCCGGCGAGCACTACGGTCTCGCCGGCGTCCTGGTGGCGATCCTCGCCGGGATGGCCTTGTCGGTGTCCGTCGACTCCCTCGTCGTCGCATCGAAGGGTCTGGATCCGCTGGACTTCACCGGCCGGATGATCGCGGACGCAGCCTTCCTCGGCCTACGCCTCGCGATCCTCGCGGCGCTCGTGTCCGGGGCGGTCGCGCTGTTCATGCGGCTCGTGCGGCACACGGAGCTGTCCATCGATCGCGCCTACACCTCGGTCACGTTCGCGCTCACGCCGCTCCTCGTGACCCCACTTCTCGCCGCGACCCTCGCGATCGTCCCCGAGTCGCTGCCGCTCGTCGGGCTGTTCGCGGTCGCGCTGCTCGCGCGCCTGCTGTACGGCGTCCTCATCAACCTGCGGCCGCTCGCACCGCTGCCGCTCGCCATCGTCGCCCTGCTCATCGTCGTCGCGAGCGTGCCGGCGACGCTGCCGGATCAGGTCTCGCGGATCGAGTTCACCGCGCTGGCGTACCAGCCGACATTCGCGGCAGAGCGACCGGCCACCCCCGCGACCGGACGGACGATCGCGGGCGAGGGCTACGAGCTGACGATGCCCGCGCGTTGGAAGCAGGTCACCCTCGGTCTGCCGGGTGAGATCGGCCGGTTCGAGACCGACACCGACGTCCTGGTCGTGATGCGAGCAGCCGGGAGCGCGTTCGTCACGCCCGACAGCTACGCCGAGAACGTCGCGATCCCGTGGCGGCGGGGCCTGGACAATGTGAGCGCGAGCCGGTCCGTCTTCCGGATCCGCACGCTCGTGGTGCTGGATGACGTCTACACCGGCACGGTGGGCGGGCGGCCGGAGCTCCTGCGCCAGTTCACGGCAGTGGTCGGCGCCCAGGGCATCGCGCTGCTCTTCCGCTACATCGAACCGAACGAGGTGCAGGCCTTGAGCGAGTCGGCGGCGATCGTCGCCACGTGGCGCGCGCTGGGGCGCTAGGCCAGATCCACTTCGCTGACCCATCCGTCGCGCACCCGATATGCGCGGATCTCCGGATGGGTGTCGCGCAGCGAGACGAGCACGTAGAACGCATCGGGATAGTGGGCTTCTGCTCGATCGGTCGGCGAGGGATACGGCTGCGTGATCGGGTGGCTGTGATAGATCGCGACGAGCTCCTCCCCCTTCGCGTCCATGTCGCGGAATGCGCGGAGCTGCTCGCGTGGATCGATCGCGTACCGCGTCACCGGCGCCGGATGCGCGTTCGCGCAGCGGATGACGCGTCTCGCATCACTTCCGGTGCCCGCGATGAGGCCGCAGGCCTCCTTCGGCGCGTCGGCCTGAGCATGCGCGAGGATCTCATCGCGCAGCTCCATCGAAAGGGCAAGGCGCTCGGTCACCCGCCGGCCATCGCCGGAATGACCATGACCTCGCTGCCGTCCGGGACCGCGGTCGTGAGGCCGCCTGAGCCACGCGCGTCCGCGTCGCCGACGTAGACGTTGACGTACGAGCGGATGCCACCCTGATCGTCGAGGATCCGCGACCGGAATCCCGGATGGCGGCGGTCGATGTCGGCGAACACCTCGTCGAGGGTCGCCCCCGTCGCCTCGATCTTGGTCACGCCGCCGACGCTGTCGCGCAGCGTGCCCGGCAACCGAACCGTCACGGTCATGTCGTCACTCCCACATCGGCGTCGCAAGGTAGCGCTCCCCGCCGTCTGCCAATAACGCTACGACCACGCCTTGGTGTTCCCGAGCGACGGCGACCGCCGCGCTGAGCGCGCCGCCACCCGACGGTCCGCTGAAGATCCCTTCTTCGCGGGCGAGCCGTCGCGCCATCGCCATCGCGTCGTCGGTCGAGACGGCTCGGTGCTCGTCCGCGAGGGACTCGTCCCAGATCGCCGGGCGGATCGCGGTGGCCATGTGCTTCCAGCCCTCGATGCCGTGGAGCGCATCGTCCGGCTGCGCCGCGATGATGCGCACACCTCTTGGCCGAAGGGCCCGCGACACGCCGACCACCGTGCCGGACGTACCCACCCCGGCGACCAGATGCGTGATCCGCCCGCCGGTCTGCTCCCACAGCTCGGGACCGGTGGTCAGGGCGTGCGCGAGGGGGTTCGCGGGGTTCGAGTACTGATCCAGATAGACGTACGCCGCATCGCCGGCCTTCTCGCGCGCCGCCAGGATCGCCCCGTCGCTGCCGGCAAGGGGATCGGTCAGCGTGATCCGCGCGCCGAATGCGGCCGCGATGCGGCGGCGCTCGACCGAGATCTTGTCCGGCATGCAGAGCTCGACCGGGTGGCCGCGGACCGCGCCGACGAGGGCGAGCGCCACACCGGTGTTGCCGCTCGTCGCATCCAACAACGTCTTCCCTGCGAGGTCCAGCCGATCCTCGGCGTCGATCACCATCCAGAGCGCAGCGCGGTCCTTCACACTGCCACCGGGGTTGAACGACTCGAGCTTCGCCCACAGCTCGCCGCGCAGCCCGGCGCCGATGCGACGGAGGGGAACGAGCGGCGTGTCACCGATGAAGGCGAGGATCGTGCCTGCGACGCGCCGCTTGACCTGATCGCGCGCGAGCTTGATCAGGCTTGGACGCTCTCCAGGGCGCGACGCGCCAGGCGGAGGGCCTCCTCGCTGTCGCCGGACCCTTCGGCCGCGTGCGACCAGCGGTCGAAGATCATCCGCAACAGGTGCGGCGCCCGATCCTCGGCCAGCTGACGGGCGTCCTGGAACGACTTCCGTCCCGCCGTCCCGCTCGAGGTCATCTTGAGCTCGCCGATGAGCACGAGGGACCGGATCTGTGCGTCGATCTGGTCCACCTTCCGCGCGAACTTCAGGGCGACGTGCGCGAGCTCCATCGCCTTTTCCGGCTCGCCCTTCGCGGTGATCTCCGCCTCGGTCGTCCGGATGGATGCGAGCGTTCCGTCCCGCCTGGTCTCTTCGGCGAGCCTCGCGCCGCGGGCCAGACTCTCGTGGGCCCGCTCGCGGCTGCCGTATTCGGCGTACTGGACCGCGATGTTGTCGAGGGTGCAGGCGACGAGGTCGAGCGCGCTGAGCTCCTCGTACACCTGTAGCGACCGCTGGTTGTATCGGATCGCGAGCTCGACATCGCCCTGCAGGTGGTGCGCCCGCGCCAGGCCGGCGTACATCGCGCCGAGCGAACGGCGATCGCTGAATTGATCAGCGAGCGCGATGGCCCGCTCGTAGATGGGCATCGCCTCTTTCGGCTTTCGCTGGTTCGTGAGCATGACGCCGAGCTCGGCAAGGCGACGGAAGTGGAACGTCGGATCGCTGATGAGACCGTCCTCGCACCCTTTCAGCACTTCACGGAGCAGGCGGATCGAATCGTCATAGGCGTACGTCTTTGCGTAGCTCGCGGCGAGGACGGCTTTGACCCGCAGCTGCTCTTCGTCGTCACCCAGCAGCTCCGCCATCCGCTGCGCGCGCTCGATGACCGGGAAGGCCTGCTTCGCCTCCCCGGTCTGGTTGTATGCGATCGCGAGATAGCGCAGCCGAACGAGCTGGTCCGAAGGCGTCAGCCCTTCGTCGAGCGCTTCGAGCAGCGGGACGGCGTCCCGGCCCATGCCCTGCTCCACCAGCCGGCGAGCCTCGATGAGGTCGTACTGCGGCGCGGCGGGTGAGGGCGAGCCGCCCAGGAGATCCGATGGCTGGACGCCGAGTCTGCCGGCGATGTGCTCGAGGGCCTTCATCGAGGCGCGTGTCCGGCCCGACTCGAGCATGGAGATGTAGGCCTTCGTGTACTGCGGCTCGGCGAGCTGGGCCTGGGTGAGGCCGCGCGCCGTGCGAAGGGACCGGATGCGCGCGCCGACGTCCGCGGTCAGGGCCGAACGGATCGCGTTGCCGATGGCCATCGGTGCCACTTTACCGACCGCTCAACGGGTGGTCAAACGCCGCTTAACGTGGTCAGACCGGACCGCGAGCGGGGCGGTGCCGGTCGGGGTTAGGGCGGGCTCGGATGCCCGCGCGCGGTCTCCGGCTCGCGCCGGACGGGAGTCGCTGAGAACGCTCGCGAGGGTCGCGAGGGTCGCGGCGTCTGCTAGCAGTGGCCGGTGATCTCGCCGTCGCAGGCAGCAGCGGTGCCGACCAGCGGGGCGCTGAGGGTGAAGGCCATGGCGATCACGAAGACGATGCGGGCGATGAAACGTGCGGACATTGGTGGGTCCTCCGACCCCACCGGCGAATTTGCCGAGCCCCCGGCGCCACTATCGCCCGACCGAGGCCAAAGGTAAAGCGGGATTTTCCTCGGCGGGGCGGGACGCGGCGCCGGCTCTGGCGTTCAGGCCCACCGCGCCGATCACCAGGGCCGCGCCGGCGAGCATTCGGATGTCAAAAGCCTCCCCGAGCAGCAGCCCGCCGATGAGCAGCGCCTGGATCGGGATGAGGATCTGGGAGAGGGCCACGGTCGTCGGTCGGAGGTGGCGGTAGAGCCAGATGTTCAGCACGAGGGCCACGCAGGATCCGCCAATGACGAGATACGCGAACGCGACCGCCGAGCGCGCGTCCCATTGCTGCGGCTGCCCAAGCTGCCCGAAAGCGAACGGGGCGAGGAACAGCGCCCCCACCCAGCTCTGCACGCCGACGACGGCGATCGGCGACTCGCCCGAGAGGTACCGGGCGATCAGGATCGCGGCGACGGCCCAGCTGACCGGCATCAACGCGAGCAGGGCCGTCGCAAGGAGAGCGTTCGGACCTTCGCTCGCGGTCGGCGCCCCGACGAGGAGCGCGGTGCCGGTGAGGCCGAGACCGAGCGCGACGATCTTCAGCCCCGAGAACCGATCACCGCGAACGAAGAAGTGCGCGAAGATGGCCGTCCAGACCGGCGCCATCGCGCCGAACACGGCGACGAGGCCCGACGGCACGAATTGCTCCGCCCAGAAGATGAGCGCCCATGACGTCCCGATGTTGAACAGTCCCGAGACCGCGGAGGCGACGAAGCTGCGACGGCTGCGAGGGAACGGGTGCCGGAGGGTGAG
>JANXXG010000069.1 GCA_025350745.1 Chloroflexota bacterium
GCCACAGGCATTCGCCAAGGATCTTCGTCGCAGCCTCGATCTGCCTCGGAAACAGGCTGGCGAAGCCCAGCAGCAGGCCGAGCTGAGGCGGCGGATCCTTGTAGTGGGGAACGATCGAGTGCAGCCCGAGACCACGCTGTCGCGCCAACTCGATCAAGCGGTCGAGGCGCGGCTGGTCGAAGCCGGGAAGCCATCCCACCACGTGCATGCCGAGTTGAGAATCGACCGGCCGGAGACGCTCGCCGGCATGCAGCTCCGCACCGTCGAGGCGACCCGATACGTGATGCCCTTCCGCGAGGGCGGGTCGCTGCCCGGCCTGGTCGAGGCGAGCGACGACGGCCTGTATGTCGTCAAGTTCCGCGGGGCGGGGCAGGGACCGAAGGCGCTTGTCGCCGAAGTCGTCTCCGGCGAGCTCGGCCGCGCGCTCGGCTTCAATGTCCCCGAGCTCGTCCGGATCGAGCTCGACCCCGGCTTCGCGAACGCCGAGCCCGATGAGGAGATCCAGGACCTGCTCAAACGGAGCGGCGGCTCGAACCTCGGTGTCGATTTCCTGCCCGGCGCGCTGCCGTTCAATCCCGCGGCGGGCTCCCTGCCGATTGCCGCGCTCGCGGCCGACATCGTCTGGTTCGACGCGTTCGTGACGAACGTTGATCGCACCGCAAAGAACACGAACCTGCTGATGTGGCATCACCAGCTGTGGCTCATCGACCACGGCGCGTCGCTCTACTTCCATCACGCGCCGGCTCGGACTCCGGGCGACGAGCGCACGCCGTTCCCGCTCGTCGCGGACCATGTGCTCCTGCCATTCGCGGGCTCGATCCCCGAGGCTGACGGACGGCTCGCGCCCCGGGTCACGCCGGCGCTCCTTGCGGACGTCGCCAGTGCCATCCCGCGCGAATGGCTGGATGATGGGGACGTGCAGACCTACGTGACGTACCTCGAGCGGCGGATCGCCGAGCCGCGGGAGTTCGTGGCGGAAGCGGAGCGTGCTCGTGAGCAGCGGTAGCCCGTTCTCGTACGCCGTGTACCGGCTCGTCCCGCGCGTGGAGCGAGGCGAGCAGATGAATGTGGGAGTCGTCGTCTTCTCACGGCCGCTCAAGTACCTCGCTGCGCGGACCGCGCTCGATGCCGGCCGGCTCGCAGCGCTCTGGCCGGAGCTCGACCCCGAGACGGTGCGGCCACACCTGGCCGCGATCGAGCGGGTCGCGAGCGGTGATGTCACCGCCGGTCCGATCGCGAAGCTCGACCCGGGCGAGCGCTTCTACTCGCTGTCGTCGCCGTCGAGCACGATGATCCAGCCGTCAGCGGTGCACACCGGCATCTGCACTGACCCCGCGGCCGAGCTCGACAAGCTGTTCCGTACGCTCGTCCTGATGCCTGCCGGCGGATAGCCCGGTCCGCGCGCCATGACGCAATGAAAACGGAGGAACGTGTGGACACATCCGATCTCACCACCGCGACGGGACATCGGCCCCGTTTGGTACAAAGCCGGCACGTCATGGGGTCGGTGCACGGCGAGAGCACGGCCGGGCGCTTCAACACCTGGCTCGCCGTGCGGATCACGAAGACCGTCGGATCGATGTGGATCGCCTACGCGTTCGCGTGCATCGCGCTCATTTCGCTCCCCGCGGCCCTCGCTTCAGGCGAGGTGATCGTGATCGTGTCCTGGGTCGCGCAGACGTTCCTTCAGCTCGTCCTGCTCCCGATCATCATCGTCGGGCAGAACGTCATCCAGGCGGCGAACGACGCGCGCGCGGAGGCCGATCACGAGACGCTCACCGCGGTGCACCGGCTCACCGTCGAAGTGCATGCGATCAACGAGGCCCAAAGCGAGATCCTGAAGCAGCTGCAAGGCGCGAGTCCGGCCCGATGAGCCGGAGCGCCCGCGGCTCGTTCGCGATCGATCACCAGGAGTCGGAGCCTGCACGGTGGGAAGGCGGGGTGATGAGCCGCACTCGATTTACCAAGACCTTTACCGGCGAGATGGTCGGATCCAGCGTGGTCGAGACCATCATGCTGAAAGGCGACGGCGATGGTCCGATGGCGTACGTCGGCCTCGAGCGGATCGATTGCGCGCTTGGCGAGCGCACCGGGACCTTTCTGTTGCTGCATTCCGCCACGGCCAATGGCGCCGACCACGCCACGTCGTGGACCATCGTCCCGGGCTCAGGCACCGGCGGCCTCCGCGGCATCCACGGGACTTTCCAGATCCTCGATGGGCACACCTTCGCGCTGGACTACGACGTCGACGGCTAGAGTCTGGTCAGCTTCCCTTCGAGAGTGCGCGTCTGCCGGTGCAGGCCACGGTCTTCAAAACCGCTGACGGGGCGTTGCACGTTCCGTGGTGGGTTCGACTCCCATGCACTCTCGCAGCCGGCCGGAGGCTAGGCCGACCGCCGGCGCCCTTCGGACCAGCTCCAGAGCTCCTTCACCCCGAGGGGTGCCGCGATCGCGTAGCCCTGCATCGAGTACGCACCGGTCTCGAGCAGGAGCGCGATCGTCGCCTCGTCCTCGACGCCGACGGCCTGGGTCCTCGCGCCGAGCTCCGTTGCTCGCGCCACCAGTGCGCGGAGCGTGGCACCGGCGGCGTCGCTGCGACCGGCTTCGGTGACCAGGCCCCGGCCCGGCTTCACGTAATCCCACCGGTTCCAGCTCGACGCTTCGAGCTCGTCGAGCCCGGTGACGTCGTCGAGTGCGAGACGGATGCCACGCTCGCGCAACCGGGCGAGACCCGCGATGGGGCGCTCGACGGCCGCCAGGCTCGTGGCGGCAACCTCGAAGGTGACCGTCCCCGGATCACGCTGGATCTTCATCGTCCGCTCGGCCAACCGAAGGAACGACTCGTCGGCAAGGAGCGGCGCGGTGATGTTGACGCTCACGCCGACACGCGCTCCGTCACGCTGCCAGACGGCGGCCTGGAGCATCGCCTCGCGGATCACCCAGGCCTCGAGATCCCGCATCAGGCCGCTGCGCTCCGCGGCGGCGATGAACTCCGCGGGCGGGACGACGCCTCGGGTCCGGTGGTGCCAGCGCACGAGCGCCTCGACCCCGCGCAGCTCGCGGGTCGTCACGAGCACGCGCGGCTGGTACTGCAGGAAGAGCTCGTTCTCGGTGATCGCGCGTCCGAGCTCGAACTGCAGCTCCGTGTCGCTCATCTGCGGCAGCGTAAACGCGACGCGGTCCTGCGGCCGCGGTATCCGACCCGCGCGTATTCGGGCTAGCCTTGTGAAATGACAGCGCCTGCCACGCGCGACGACCTCGTCGAAGAGCTCGAGGGACCGGCCACCGATCTCGCCGCGGATGTCGAGCCGGGCCGTACGTCGGCGCTCGCGGCGCTCCGCTATCGCGACTTCCGGCTGTTCTGGTTCGGACTGCTCGTCTCGAACACCGGGACGTGGATGCAGATGTTCGGTCAGGGCTATCTGGTCGTGCTCCTTGCGGTCCGTGACGGGGTCCCGCAGCTCGCGCCGCTGTACCTCGGGCTGGTCGGCCTGGCCCGGGCCGTCCCGGGTCTCGCGCTCGGCCTGTTCGGAGGAGCACTTGCCGATCGGACCGACCGCCGGCGCCTGCTCCTGGTCACGCAATCCGCGGCCGCGGTCACCGCGACGATCCTCGCGACGCTCGCGATCACGAACCAGATCAACATCGTCGAGATCCTGCTGCTTGGCGCCCTGAACTCGACCATCTTCGCCTTCGATGCGCCGAGCCGGCAGTCGATGGTCCCGCGCCTCGTGCCCGAGCGCGATCTGATGAGCGCGATCGGTCTCAATTCAGCAGCGTTCAATGGCCCGCAGATCATCGGCCCGGTGATCGGCGGGCTCCTCTTCGCGCCATTCGTCGGCACGCCGACCTTCGGCGCGGGCTTGCTGTTCTACGTGAACGCGGTGTCGTACCTCGCGGTCGTCGTCGCCCTGCTGAAGATGGGGCCGGTCCCGGTCATCGGACGCAGCAGCGAGGTCTCGATGCTCGACTCCATCCGGGAAGGGCTCGCGTACATCCGCCAGGACGTCGTGATCCGCTGGATCATCGTCCTCGCTGCGACGACCGCGCTCTTCGCGCGGCCGTACATCCAGCTGCTGCCGGCGGTCGCGCACGAGCTGCTGCACGTCGGCGCGGTCGAGCTCTCATGGATGCTGGCGGCGTCGGGCGTCGGCGCGCTGCTGGGCTCGCTCGCGACCACGATGCTGGGCGGGTTCGAGCGACGGGGGCTCGTCCTCGTGACCGCGGCGGTCGGGTTCGGCGCGTTCCTCGCGTGGTTCACGATGCAGCGCACGCTGCTCCCGTCGCTCCCGCTCCTCGTGGTGCTCGGCTTCCTGACGATGGTGTTCCTCGGCATGGCGAACGGGCTGCTCCAGACGCGGTCGCCCGATCACCTTCGCGGTCGGGTCATGAGCGTCTACACGATGGTGTTCATGGGCCTCATGCCGCTCGGTTCGATGGTCATCGGGTCCATCGGCAGCGTCGCCGGCACGGATCGGGGCCTCTTGGCCGGCGGCATCATCTGCACGATCGTCGCGCTCTATGCGGCGTTGCGCATCGCGCCGCTCCGTAACGCGACCGGCGGTCCGCGCCCGCTACGCGTCGCGCGCCATCCGGGCGCCTGATGCCCCGCATCCCCGCGTTCGTCTTCGCGGTCGCGCTCGGAAACCTCCTCGTCCCGCTCAACTCGACGATGATCGTCGTCGCCCTGCCGCTCATCGGTCACGATCTCGGTGCCGATCGCGTCACGCTCGCGTGGCTCATCACCTCGTATCTCATCGCCATGGCCTCACTGCAGCCAATCGCCGGTCGGCTGGGCGATCGATTCGGGCGCCGCCGCCTCATGCTCGGCGCCCTCGTGTACTTCATCGTCGCGTCGGTGGGGTGCGCGCTCGCTCCGAACCTGCTCGTGCTCGTCCTCTTCCGGCTGCAGCAGGCCATCGCCGCCGCGGCCGTCGTCCCGAACAGTCTCGCGCTCCTTCGCGGCAGCTCGGTCGAGGGCAAGGCCGGCGCGTACTTCGGGATCTCCGGCGCGACGACGAGCATCGGCGCGGCGGCCGGCCCGCTCATCGGAGGTCTGCTGTCGGCGATCGACTGGCGGCTCATCTTCCTCGTGAACCTGCCGCTCGCCGGTCTTGCGCTCGCGGTCGCATGGCGCTCGCTCCCGGCGGGCGACCCGCCGCGGAAGACCGCTCACGCCGACGTGACCGGTGCGGTCGCGCTCGGCGTCCTGCTCTCGCTCGCCGCGTGGACCCTGACCGAAGCCGGCAGCTCCGCACCCGTGCTCACCGTCGGGCTGCTCGGCGCGGTCGCGATCGGTGCGATCGCGTTCGTTCGATACGAATCGCGTCACGCGGACCCGGCGCTGCCGCCGTTCCTGTTCACCATCCGCGCGTTCACCGGGGCGAATCTCACCATCGCGCTTTCGAACCTTGCGCTGTACGGGACCTTTCTCGCGGTCCCGGTGATCCTCGCGGGATCAGGTCCGGACGCGACGATCCGCGGAGGTATCGCGATCAGCGCCCAGTCGGTCGCGATGATCCTGCTGTCGCCGGTGAGCGGAGCGCTCGTGGACCGCTTCGGTGCGCGCTGGCCGACGACGCTGGGCGGGCTGCTGATCGCCATCGGTCTCGCGATCCTGGCGTTCTCGGGCCGGGCGTCGGACTTCGGCGTGCTGCTCATCTGCCTGCCCATCACCGGCGCCGGCGTCGCCCTGACGTTCCCCGCGACCCGGATCGCCGCGCTGGACGCCGTGCCGGCGCGCTACGCCGCGCTCGCGTCCGGGGTCACCTCATCGAGCCGGTACTTCGGCGGGATGATCGGCGCACTCGTGGCAGGTCTCGCGCTGGTCGAGGTGACGGAGGCGACCGCGGCGCGACTGTTCCTCATCCTTGCGGCGTCCGGCGTCGCTGCAGCGTTCGTTGGGTCGCGGCTGCCTGCGCGTGTCGTCCTGAACTCCGACCCGGAGCTCGGCGCGCCGGCGCTCTAGACCATCGACGCGATGCGGCGGACCGTGCCGGCAGATCCATCGACCTCGACGATCTCGCCGTCGACGAGCGTCTCGAGCGCGGTGTTCGTGCCGCAGACCGCCGGGATCCCGAACTCACGCGCGACCAGTGCGGCATGCGAGAGCGCCCCGCCGACGTCCGCCACGATGGCGCTCGCCATGTTGAACAGCGGTACCCAGCTCACCGTCGTCGAACGGCAGACGAGGACGTCGCCGCGCTCGAAGCGCTCGAAGTCGGCGGGTCCGCTCACCAGGCGTACTGGGCCGCTCCCGCGGCCCGGCGAAGCCGCGACGCCGCGGAGCAGATCGCGGTCCGTCTGTTCCACGCGGTAGCTGAGGTCACGGATCGCGGACGTCGGAGCCGGCGCCGCGGGTGGGGCCCCAAGGTAGCGCGGCGGGCGTAGCCGGCGATCGAGCTCGTACTGGCGCCGCCGGAGAGCGATCAGCTCGCGCTGATCCTTTCCCGACACGAGGGCGTCGGTCACTTCGGAAATGTGCAGGTGGTAGATGTCTTCGGTCACGGCGAGCGATCCGTCGCGGACGAGGACTGCGGCGACCCGCAGGATGAAGCGTCGGGCATATGCCTGGCAGCGCCGGTCGATCCAATAGTTGTGCTCTTCGCTGAGCGCGCCGCAGGCCCGCGCGGCCGCGAGCACCTCATCGAACCGCGAGAGATCGTCGGGGCGATCGCGGAGGTCGGCTCGCGTGCGCGCTTCGAGGGCGTCGCCATCGGCAAGCAGGCGTGAGCGGCGGACGCTCGGGCTTTCTCCGGCGGAGCGCACGAGGCGCGCGAGCTCCAGCATGAGCTGCCGCGGCTTATCGGCCCAGGCCGGGCTCTCGATCGCGAAGCCGGGCTGGCCGACGTCCCCGTGCCGCTCCAGGAACGCGGCGATCGCAGCTCGGACCGGCGGTCCGCCGGCGAGCGCATCGAGCTCGCGAAGGCTTCGGATACTTCCAATGGCTCCTGCCACCGAGGGCGTCGTGCGGATCGTGGCCGCGAGGTCGTGCAGCCGCTGTTGCAGATCCTGGAGCGTTTCCGCCCGCCCCTGGACGAACGTCGCCGCATCGGTCGCTGGGCGCCCGGTGAGCGACGCGTACAGCGTCGCGAGCTCCTCCAGCAGCGAATAGACCGGCGGCACGATGAGCATGTGGATCAGCCAGATGTCATTGATGCGCGGCCAGAATGAGTCCCACGCCGCGCGCGCGCTCTCGCGATCGCTGATCCGCGCCGCCTTCATCCACTCAAAGTGAGCGAGCACCGCAGGGAGGTAGCGCGAGGTCCAGTCGGGGCCGAGCGTGCGAGCAGCCTCACGCCGCCGGCGGAGCGCGGTCGCTTCCAGCGCGGGCATCTCGGCTGCCGTCGCCTCCGGCACACGCGCGGCGTACAGGTACCCGTGCACGCTGCGGTAGCGCACCCGGGCCGGCGGCCCGAAGACGAGGTTCGCGCGGTCGAGGCCGAACGCCGGCGCCTGGATCACGAAGTCCGCTGCGAGCGCTGGCCGGCACTCGTCCATATGCACGTCCTCGCGGGTCCAGGTCAGCGCGGCATCGCCGGGCTCCTCCCAGTCCACGGTGAATGCGGCCGGCGCAGCGAGCGTCGTGATCGGGCGCGATTGGAGGAGGAATAGCGCGTCTCCGGCGAAGGCGCACTCAACGTCCACCGGTGCGCCGGTCTCCGTCTCGAGCGCTATGGCGAGTCGAGCGACCTCGCGGACCTGCAGGTCAGTCAGCGCCGGTCGCTCGCCGGTGACGGTGCGTTTCACGATCGCGAGATCGGACTTGCGGACCGCGTACGTGTCGGGGGTCACGGTGCCCGCGGCGAGTGCCTCGCCGAGCCCCGAGCCGCAGTCGATCACGAGCGTCCCGCGGTCGCCGCTCAGCGGATCCACGGAGAACGCGATCGCGGCCGCGTCGGCGGGCACCATCTCCTGCACCAGCACGCCGACGCGCGGTCGTTCGGTGATGCCGTGTTTCGTCCGATACGCCACGGCCCGCTCGGAATCGGCCGACCGCCAACACGCGTGGACCGCGTGGACGATGGCCTCGATGCCGCGGACGTCGAGGATCGTCTCGTGCTGGCCAGCGAAGGACGTTTCGCCGCCGTCCTCGCCGATCGCGGAGGAGCGCACCGCGACGGCGGTGTCCGGTCGACCGGTCCGGCGGCAGAGCTCGGCGTACCCGTCCTGGACCAGCGAGCGCAGCATCGCGACGGCCCCGGCGTCCCCCGCGAGCCCGGGGCCGAGCGTCTCGTAGGTGGTCGCGTCCAGGCAGAAGCCGGCCGGGACGCGGTAGCGGGCGGTGAGGCGCGACAGCGTCGCGGCCTTCGCGCCCACTTGTCCGGCATCGGCGGACGCGGGATCACCGAGAAAGAGTGTCTGCATCAGGGTTCGCGGAAGTGTACCGATGCGGTCCGTACACTCGCAGCCCTGTGGCTCAGGTGACGGTGAAGCTCCATGGCGCGTTCAGCGAGTTCGCGGGCGGCGCGCGCAGCGTGGCCGTCGACGCCGGCGATGTCGCATCGGCGCTCGCGGCACTCGTCGCGCGCCACCCGAGCCTTGCCGAGCGGCTTCGCGACGAACACGGCAAGATGCGTGAGCATGTGAACATCTTCGCGAACGACGAGGACATGCGATATCTGGACGGTGAGCGCACCGCGCTCCGCGACGGTGACATCGTCCATATCGTGCCGGCCGTGTCCGGCGGGGAGTGGTAGCGATGGCGCGCGGCGTGTTGGTGCTCCTTGGGACGAAGAAGGGCGTGTATGTCTTCCGCAGCGGCTCCGCGCGCGAACGCTGGCGCCTTGAAGGACCGTATTTTCCGGGGCAGCCCGTTTATCACGTCGCGTTCGACCCGCGCGACGGCCAGTCGCTGTACGCCGGCATCAACATGACCTGGGGTGGGCCGCGGGTCGAGATCTCGCGCGACCTCGGCAAGACCTGGAAGCCCGGCAAGAACCCGGCGTTCCCGAAGGGCGACGAACGGACCTTCAGCCGGACGTGGCACATCGAAGCCGGCCACGCGAGCGAACCGGACGTCATGTGGCTCGGCACGGAGCCCGCGTCGTTGTTCAAGAGCACGGATCGCGGCGAGAGCTGGGAGTCGGTGCGCTCGCTGAACGATCATCCGGACACGAAGCACTGGAGCCCGGGTGGCGGTGGCCTCGGCCTCCACTCGATCGTCGTCGATCCCGCTGACCCGAAGTCCATGGCGATCGGCATCAGCTCGGCCGGGATGTATGAGACGACCGATGGCGGGAAGACCTGGACACGGCACAACGAGGGTCTCCTTTCGCCGGTCCCGCAGGGGCCCGAGGGCGACTACACCTGCGTGCACCACGTGGTCGGCAGCCCGACCGTCGCTGGCGCGCGCTTCCAGCAGGCCCACACCGGTACGTACTTCAAGGACGCCGGCGACAAGAAGTGGACGAACGTGACCAAGGGGCTGCCGACCGATTATGGATTCGCGTCGGCGATCCATCCGCGCGATCCAAAGATGGCCTACGTCTTCCCGTTGGAATTCCTGGAGCGGATGTCACCCACGGCGACGGGCCCCGGGGTCTGGCGTACGAAAGACCGCGGCCGCACCTGGACGAGGCTCGCGAACGGGCTTCCGCGGGGATCGCGCTATGAAGTGATGCGCGACGGCATGGCGACAGACCGCCTTGATCCCGCCGGCGTGTACTTCGGTACGACCAATGGCGAGATCTGGGGGAGTGCGGATGAGGGCCGGAGCTGGAGCCTCATCGCGCAGCACCTTCCTCCGATCCTGTCAGTGGAGACCGCGACCCTCTAGCAGCGTCTGGCTCCAGTGTTCGGGGGTCGCCCGACTGGGCAGGTCTGGCCGGTCGGGCGCGAGTCGAAAAGCAGCGGGCGCAGATGTACTCGTCGGAGCCGGCCAAGCGGATGTACGCGGCCTCTTGGCAGACGCTGCATGTCGCCGGACCGGCAGTGTTCCTGTCCACCTGTGAGCTCCCCTTTGGCCAGTCGACGTGCACGACAGTTGCCACTTGACGCCCTCCCTGAGGCTTCCTACTGTTAGAACATCCGTTCTATGGAGGCCAGGCCAGCTGGACGGTGACGGGGAGCGATACGCGTGGAAACGGCGCTGGCGCAGGCGATCGCGAGTGTCGAGGGGCGGTTCGGCACGCACGTGCTGTCGCATGGCGCTGCCGTCGAGCGACGGGCGGACGAGCGACGGATCCAGACCGATAGCTCGCTCGACGCGCTCACACCCGGGCTCGCCGCGGGCGCACCGCTCGCGTTCGTCGGCACCGGGAGCACCGGAAAGGTCGGACTCGCGTACCGGGCCGCGGCGGGCGCGCAGCGCGACGGCGGCAGCGTGCTCTGGGTCGATCCCTGCGCCACGTTCGACGCCGGCGCGGCGCAGCGGTCAGGGGTCGACCTCGGCCGGTTGATCGTGGTGCGTGCGCGCTCGCGCGACGACGTCCTGCTCGCGACGGGCGCAGCGCTGCGCAGCGACGGCTTCCGGCTCGCGGTCGTGGACACCGGCCCGCACCTCGCGTCCGGCAGTACCCGCATCGACGATCTCGCGCCGCTCGTCCCGATCGTTCGCTCGTCGCCCGCCGCGCTCCTGGTCATCTCTGACGTGCGCGCCGCGCGTCTGGCGATCCCGACATTCTCGTTCGCGCGCGTCGCCTGGTCGCAGCGCTTCGGCCGCACGTCCGGATGGACGTCGCTCGTCGCCGAGCGCGCGCTCTTCCACTTTGGTGCCCTGGGCAGCGAGCCAAGCGATGTCGGCATGCGCCGCGAGCTCTTGGAGAGAGCGGGATGAGGTGGGGTCCATGAAGGCATACCTCGCGGTCGCGGTGGGCGAGCACGCGCCCCGCGCGCGGAT
>JANXXG010000088.1 GCA_025350745.1 Chloroflexota bacterium
GAGCGAGTACCGGCTCACCGGAACGCCGTCGATGAGGATCTCGCCCTGCTGTGGATCGAAGAGGCGAGGCATGAGGTTGACCAGCGTCGATTTGCCCGATCCCGTTGGTCCCACGATCGCGAGTGATCCGCCCGCCGGGACGCTGAATGACACCTCCGTCAGCACGACGGTCTGGCCGTACGAGAAGCTGACGTCACGGAATTCCACCGCACCGCGGATCGGCGAGGTCACCGGGTCAGCTGGGTCTGCGATCGCCGCGGTCGCGTCGATCACCGCCTGCAATCTGCCAAGAGAGGCCCAGCCCTGCTGGAACAGGTTGGTGACCTCGCCGAGAGCGATCATCGGCCACGACAGCAGGTAGAGATACGCCACGAACTGGATGAGCTGGCCGATCGTCAGCTGGTGCGCGATGGCGTCCTGGCCCCCGACGTAGAGGGTCACGAGCACGGACACTCCGAGGATGAACGCCATCGCCGGCCACACCAGCCCGTTCATCCGCGCCAGATCGAGCGCCCGGTCCACGTACTCGCCGTTCACCTTCCCAAATGAGGCGATCTCCGCGCCCTCCTGGGAGAACGCCTTCACGACCCGGATGCCCGAAAAGTTCTCCTGCGCCTTCGTCGAGAGATCGCCGAACTTCGCCTGGAGCTGCTCGAACCGCCGGCTCACCCTCCGGCCGATGAACCAGAAGCTGATCGAAGCCATCGGCATGAGCACGAGCGACAGGAGCGTCAGCTTGATGCTCACGTTCAGCATGGAGATGACCGTGAAGAGGAGGACTAGCGACGTCGAGGTGAGCATGAGGATCCCGAAGCCCATCATCTGTCGGACGGCGGTCAGATCGTTCGTGAGCCGGGCCATGAGGTCGCCGATCCGCTGCCGCTGGAAGTACGAGACATCGAGCCGTTGCAGGTGCTCGAGCAGGTCGCCGCGCATCGTGTATTCCACGCGACGCGACGTGTCGATCACGTGGTATCGGCCGAATCCGCGGATCAGGTTCTCGACCGCAGCCAGGCCAATGATGCCGAGCGCAAGACGCACGACGGAATCGAACGCTGCCCCCTGATTCAGCTCATCGACGATCGCCCCGATCAGGCGCGGCGGGATGACGGCAATGAAGCTCCCGGTCCCCACAGCGGCCATACCGCTGAGGAGCTTGAGCTTGTGCCGGCCAAGGTAGGAGAAGAAGGTGTCGCGGGAGGAGGTCACTCGGTGCTCAGTTTAGCCCGGCCCTACCACCTCATAAGGCACATTCAGGCGATCGGAAGCATGTGGCTGCGACGCCGCGAGGCGCGGCCGCCGGCCCACGCCGCAATGCAGGTCACCGCGGCGCCAAAGAACACCGGGGCCACGCCGTAGATGTCGGCGACCGGTCCGACAAGAAGCAGCGGGAGGAAGCTGAACACCGACACGAGCGTGTTCAGGACGCCGAAGATCCGCCCGCGAATGTCGTCGTGCAGCTCCGATTGCAGTCGGGTCATCGATGGCACCGTGATGAAGGCGTAGGCGATACCGAAGACGAAGGCGGTAAGGCTCACGACGGCGACGAAGAACGGGAACGCCTCATTCGGTCCGGTCGCCGTCCGGAACACGTCGGCGAGCGGCCGCTCGAGCGCGAGGACCATGAGAGCGCCCGCGGTGACGAGCAGGCCGATGCCGATCGCCCGGGTCGGTTCGAGACGACCGCCGATGGCGTTGAGCGCGCCGAGCCCGACGACCACGCCGACGCCCGCAGGACCGACGAGCACGATCACGTTCTTCTCGCCGAGCCCGAGGACCTCACGCACGAACCCGGGCGCGAGCGCGCCGGCAACGGCGACCAGCATGTAGGTGAGCGCGATGTAGACGAGAGACCAGACCACCGCCGGATGACCGCGCAGATACGTGAACGCCTCCCCCATCCCACCCAGCGTCTGTTTCACCGCTGCTCCAGCCACGCGCACGCCGAGGTGGTCCTTCATGGCAGGCGCCGCGACGCTCGGGACGGTCAGACACAGGAGCGCCGCGCCGGCGAACATCGCGCCGATGACGATGAACAGCGCGTCATAGCCGGAGAGCGCGATGACGAGCGGCGCCAGGATGATGAAGCCGACGAGGAACGCGCCGTTGAAGGTGAACGTGAACAAGGAGTTCGCGACGAGCAGATCCCTCTTCCGAACGATCGCCGGGATCGTCGCTGACTCGGCGGGCACGAAGAACACCGTGATGGCGGCGACGAGGAAATTCACGACGTACGCGGCGGCGACGCTTTGCCCCAGCACGAGCAGCGGCAGGACCGCCGCGGCCCGGAGCGCATTCGTGATGACGAGCACGCGCTTCCGATCGGTCCGATCCACGATGACACCGGCCAGCACGCCAAGGACGACGGCCGGCAGGATCGCGAACAGGATGAGGATCGATGACGAGGTGTTGGACTTGGTGATCTCGCCCACCAGGACGATGAGCGCGAAGGTCGTCGCGTTCGCGGCGACCTGCGACAGGATCTGAGCGCTCCACAGCGCCAGGAATGCGCGGTTGCGAAGGACGCCTCCGGCCCCCCCGGGACCGCCCTGGTCCTCCGCAGCGACCACCTACTCGGCCGGCGCCAGGGGACCGCGTTCGACGAACCGCTTGATGTCCCGTTCGAGCTCGCTCCTGCCGATGAGCACCCGGCGGCCACAGACGGCGCACCGGACCCCGATGTCCGCGCCGAGCCGAACGACGCGCCAGGTATCGCCGCCACACGGATGCGGCTTGCGCAGGACCACGACGTCGTCGAGGAAGAGGGGCACCGGCGGCTTCGTCATCAAGAGGCGGAGTTTACGTGGCGGCGCCTCAGCGCTGGGGCGCGACCGCCGCCAGATCGAGGGTCGACTCTTTCGTCACCGTGATCCGCGTCCGCGGATAGATGAGCTCGAACTGACCTTGGATGCCGCCGATCCGGGTGATCGCGACGAAGATGACCTCGGACGCGCCGATCGCCTTCACCGTCCATGGTCCGTTCAGCTGCCGGCCGTCCAGGAGGATCGTGCGCTCCGGCCCCGGGCCGTACCACGACCGCGGCCCGACGCGCACGTCGTTCACGGCGATCGCCTCGGCACCGGCATTGCGCAGCTCGTTCGTCAGGTCGCTCATCGCGCGGTCGTCGAATGCGCCGTCGATCTTCACGCCGATCCCGGGGCCGCGGGCGGCACTTTGGGCGGTGAAGATCTTGAGCTGATCGATCTCGTGCTGGCTCTCGGCCAGGGAGCCTTTGCCGTTCGCCACGGAGTCCCTCGCCGATGTCACGCGAAGGCGTAGATCGAAGATCTCGTCACGCAGCGAATTGCTCCGGTCCGACAGATTCGCGATGAGGGTCGTGAGCGACGCCGGCGTCTCAAGCTGCAGGCTGCGTGAGTACACGTCCTGCGAGCGGAACTGCGTGACCACGAGGATCCCGAGGAACAGCGCGACCGCGGTCGCTGCGATCCCTCCGGCGCTCGACCTCACTGTGGCACCGCGACGCG
>JANXXG010000130.1 GCA_025350745.1 Chloroflexota bacterium
AGCCCACCGGAGACGCCGAACTCGATCGGCTTTCGCCAGGTCGTCGCGCCTTCGAGCGATCCAGCCCCGGTGGTGAGCCATACCCCGACGTGGAACGCACCGCTCGCGAGGAGCAGCACACCCGACCAGAGGAGGACCCTCTGGTACGGGGTGAGCGTCACGCCGGTCCGCCCAGCCCGAATACCGATTCAAGGTCGTGCCTCGAGTACATCCGGAACGCGACGTGGGTGTGGGTCTTCAGGACGCCGGGAAGCTGGCCGATGGTCCCCGCGACGAGATCGGCGAGCTCCTCGTGTTCGCGGGCGCGGACCATCGCGACGAAGTCGACCTCGCCGGTCACGGAGTACACCTCGGAGACGCCCTCGATGGCCGCGAGCGCAGGGCCGAGCTCCGGGATCGCCTTCCGATCGGCGTTGATGAGCACGATCGCCGTGATCACCCGAATTTTCCTACAGGCTCTTGACGTCGATGTCGTGGAGCGCCGACTTGAGGTAGTGCGCGGCCTCTTGGAAGGCGATCGCCTTGCCGCGATTGAGAGCGGCCTCGTATCCCTCGATGCTGTCGGCGGTGGAGCGCTCGTCGTAGCGGTGGAAGGCCTCTTCCAGCTGATCGACGGCGAGCTTCACGCGGTCACGAGCGGCGGAGCTGATCACGGACACCCTCCCCTGGACTCTCGTTCAGAACGAGGATATCGGGAGGGCGTCCGGACCGTCGCTCTCGCCCGAGATGCGTCAGATCTCGCGGCACATGGTGACGGTGGTGCGCTCCTCAACGACCGGTTCGGCCTCGTTCACCTGGACGTCAGCGGACCCATCGGGGTGGACGTTGACGTTGGTGGTCTGGCCATTGGGAACGGAGGTGTCCGTGATCGTGAGTGCCAGTCCTAGCCGCCGATCTCCAGCTCCCGCGTGCCGACCCCGAGGTCGATCTCGACGATGCCGTCGCGGACCCGCACCGGGTAGGCGTTCACGGGATAGACCGCCGGGAGGGCTTTGACCTGGCCGCTGAAGAGGTCGAACCGCGCCCCGTGACGGGGGCACTCAACGCAGCGATCATCGAGCTCACCCTCGCCGAGCGTGCCTCCATCGTGGGTGCAGACGTTGTCGATGGCCCCCCACTGCCCTTCGGCCGTGCGTCCCAACGCGAACGAGCGACCCTCGGCGCCGACCACCATCACTCCGCCGGGCGCCAGATCCGCCTCGCCCGCGACCGGCTGCCAGCGCGGGCCGGCCTCGCTCAGGGCGCCATCCCGCTCGCTCATGCCGCGTCGTCCAGCTCGGCGAGCCGGCCGATGCGTGGCGCGAGCGCGGCGATCACCGCCGCGCCGACCTGCGGGTCCGGGATCTCGTTGATGACCCGCTGGAAGAAGCCACGGACCAGGAGCTGCTCCGCGCTCGCGCGATCGAGGCCTCGCGACATCACGTAGAAGAGCTCGAGATCGTCGAGCCGGCCGGCGGTGGCGCCGTGACCGCAGCGCGCGACATCATTGGTGAGGATCTCAAGGACCGGGATCGGGTCGGCGCCGGCCTTGTCCGAGAGGAGCATGTTGCGGCACTCCTGATAGGAGCCGGACATGCTCGACGTCGGCTCGACGCGAATGACCCCGTAATACGTGGCGTGCGCGCGCTCGTACAGCGCGGACAGATAGAGCAGGTCGCTCGACGACGCCTTGCCGTCGAGCTTCTGGACCGAATTGACGTCGATCCGCTGGTCCGATGCCGCCGCGACGAGACCGTAGAGCTTGACCGTCGCGCCGTTGCCGCGGATGTCCGAATCGATGCTCAGCTTGGTCTTGTGGCTGCCGACCAGGACGTTGAAGCTGCGGATCGTGCTGTCGCTCTCCGAGATGTAGCGCTGGGACCCGAGGTCCCAGACATCGTCGCCGAACCGCTGGATGCCGACATAGCGGACCTGGGCCCCCCGGCCGGCATGGACCTCGAGCCCGGGGATGGCGAGACGGCCCTTGCCCCCGCCCGCGGAGGTCAGCTCCTCCACCACCGTGACGCTGCTGCCGGGCTCGGCGATGACGACCGTGCGGAACACGATCGCGCTGGTGCCCGCGGCCCAGTGCTTCCGCACGTGCAGCGGAAGCTCGACGTGCACACCCGCGGGCACGTACACGAACGTGCTGCCGTGCGCGAAGGCGGCGCCGTTGAGCGCCCGGAACGCGGCGTGGCTCGGCAGGCCCCCGTTGTCCCCGAGGGACATCCGGACCCGCTCGGGGTGGTCGCGGACCGCGTCGACCCAGCGATCGAAGATCACACCGTTGTGGGCCGCTTCGACCGGCATGGAGCTGAAGTGGGAGGGCGGACCGGATGG
>JANXXG010000141.1 GCA_025350745.1 Chloroflexota bacterium
CACGATCCCGCTCGAGGAATCCGCCGCCGCTCTCGGCCGCATCGGCGCGCAGACCGCGAAGCAGGTCATCCAGCAGTCGCTGCGCGAGGCCGAGCGTGAGCAGGTGTATGCCGAGTACGCCGACCGCGAAGGCGACATCATTAACGGTCAGATCGAGCGCTTCGAGGCCGGCTCCGCCCTCTTCGAGCTCGGCAAGGCGAAGGCGATCCTGCCGCGCAGCGAGCAGGCGCCGCACGAGCGCTACTTCGTCGGCCAGCACCGCAAGGTGCTTGTCCTCGAGGTCCGTCGTTCGATCCATGGTCCTCAGATCATCGTGAGCCGCGCGCATCGCGGTCTCGTGAAGCGGCTCTTCGAGCTTGAGGTCCCGGAGATCTATCACGGTCAGGTGGAGATCACCGGCATTGCGCGCGAGGCCGGCTCACGGACGAAGATCGCGGTCCGTTCGCGGCAGCCCGGGCTCGACCCGGTGGGTGCCTGCGTCGGCCAGCGGGGTCTTCGCGTACAGGCGATCAGCAACGAGCTGGGCGGAGAGCGCGTCGAGGTCATCCAGTACGACGACAAACCGGAAGAGTTCGTGAAGAACGCCCTCTCACCATCACCGGTCATCCGGGTCGACATCGTGGTCGAGGACAAGACGGCCTACGTCGTCGTCCCTGATCGGTACCTGTCGCTCGCGATCGGCAAAGAGGGCCAGAACGCCCGTCTCGCCGCGAAGCTCACCGGCTGGCGGATCGACATCCGGAGCGAGTCCGAGGTGCGTGCCGAGGCCGATCCGGAGCCGGAGCCGGAGCTCGCGCTCGTCGAGGCAGAGCCCGTCGCGGCCGCGGCCGATGAGGATCAGGAGACGATCCGCCACGACCTCGTCGCCGAGGTCGAAGCGGAATCGCTCGCGGCCGATGAGGACGAGCTGGAGGACGAAGACCGCGCACTGCTCGGCGGCAAGAAGAAAAAGGATCGTCGCTAGGCCCGCTCCGCAGCGGACCTGCGTCGCGTGCCGTCAGGTCAAAGCGAAACGCGAGCTCATCCGGGTCGTCCGAAACGCGGACGGCCGGCTCTCGGTGGATCTTCGGGGTAAGGCACCGGGGCGCGGCGCGTATCTCTGCCCCGAGGACGCGTGTCTCACCCGCGGCATCGCCGAAGGCTCGCTCGGGCGGGCCCTCGCGGTGACGATCGACGAAGCGACCAGGCTTCGGCTGCGAGACGAGCTCGCCGCCGGTGCCGAGAAACGGAGGACGTAATGCCGAAAGCAAGACCGCGGCGGTTCCCGCCACAACGTGGACCCCGCCCCCGCCGCCGTCCCTCGCGCGGCCAGGTGGCGCCCGTGCCGGTGCCTGAAGCCCCGGTCGCCGTCGCCGTCCTCCCGGTCGGTGGCGCTCCCGTGCCCCTGCCCAAGACCCTGCAGGTCGGCGAGCTCGCAAAGACCCTGGACGTCTCCGTGGTCGACGTGATCCGCGCCCTGGTGAACATGGGCGTCATGGCCACCATCAACCAGACCATCGATTTCGAGACCGCGTCGCTGGTTGCGGGCGAGGTCGGCATGGAGGTCGTACCCGAAGAGGAGCTCGTTCCCGAGGCCGAAGAGACCGAGGAGCTGGCCCCGATCGGCAAGGAGATCCTCTGGACCGACGACGACAGCTCCAAGATGATCACGCGCCCGCCGGTCGTCACCATCGTCGGGCACGTCGACCACGGCAAGACCAGCCTGCTCGACGCGATCCGCGAGACCAACGTCACCGCGCGCGAGGCCGGCGGCATAACCCAGCACATCGGCGCGTACCAGATCGAGCACAGCGGCCGAAAGGTCACGTTCCTGGACACGCCGGGTCACGAGGCCTTCACCGCGATGCGCGCCCGCGGTGCCCAGGTCGCCGACGTGGCCATCCTCGTGGTCGCCGCGGACGATGGCGTGCAGCCGCAGACCATCGAAGCGATCTCGCACGTGAAAGCCGCGGGCGTTCCGATGGTCGTCGCGCTGAACAAGATCGACAAGGCCGATGCCAATCCCGATCACGTGAAGGGCCAGCTCGCCGAATACGGCGTGACGGTCGAGGAGTACGGCGGCGAAACGCCGATCGTGCCCGTATCTGCGAGGACGAAGCAGGGCCTGCAGGACCTCATCGACGTCGTGCTGCTCGTCGCGGACGTCGCGGACCTCAAGGCGAACCCCGACCGGCCGGCGATCGGCCGTGTCATCGAAGCGCACATGGACAAGAGCCGTGGCCCCATCGCGACCGTTCTGGTGCAGACCGGGACGCTCGAGCGAGGCGACCTCATCGTCGTCGGTAAGACGTTCGGCAAGGTCCGCGCGATGACCGACGACAAGGGCAAGAACGTCGGTCGCGCCGAGCCGTCGCGCCCGGTCCTCATCCTCGGCCTCCCCGACGTCGTCGAAGCGGGTGACGTGCTCCGTGTGGTGAAGGACGAGAAGATCGGGAAGGCCCTCGCGGAG
>JANXXG010000168.1 GCA_025350745.1 Chloroflexota bacterium
CCCACCGGCGATCGGCAGCGACAGCAGGCCGATGTAGTTCGGGTGCTCGAAGGTCCAAAGGAACGTCACGCTGGCCGGGTAGTCGATCGCGAACCATCCGGCCGCGTCGGTGCGTGGGGTGCCCTGGAGCGGGCAGCCCGCGGGCGGGCCGCTGTACACGCACACGCCCGCGATTGGGGCGCCGGTCGCCGCGTCGACGACCGTGCCGCCATAGCGCGCGAAGGTCGGCGGGACCGGTCCGGTCGCGTTCGGCACGCCACCCGGGACGCCCCCGGACGCTGGAGGGGTCGTCACCACGGTGGGGGCCAGCCCGGCACGGTCCATCCCGGCCTGCATCAGGCCGGTGGACGAGCGGAAATCTGCGACATTCGTGCGCGCGCGCGGGTTCCGATCGATCACGTTGAGCGCCCACTGGCCGAGGTCCGCGGCTGACAAGAAGTCGCTCGGCTGCAGCGCATCGACGCGCTTCCAGTAATCAGCGATGCGTTGCTCGACACCAGCCACCGGTGCCGCCGGTGTGGCGCTCTCCGGCGCGAGACCGGCACGGTCCATTCCGGCCTGCATGGCGCCGGTGGAGGTCCGGAAATCAGCGATGGTCGTGCGCGCCCGTGGGTTGCGCTCGATGACGTTCAGCGCCCACCCGCCGAGGTCCGCAGCGGACAAGAAGTCGCTCGGCTGCAGCGCATCGACGCGCCTCCAGAAGTCAGCGATGCGCTGCTCGACGTTCCCGTCAGCGCTGCTGACGGAGCCGGTCCACCCGGTCAACGAAGTCGCCAAGACGAGCGTTGCGAGTGCGCGAGCGATCCAAATACGCCTTATCAAAGGGGTTCTCCTCATGCGTGAACTGTCGGCGATCGTCAGGGCAGTGCGCTGGCCGTCCCTTAGTTTCAACTTTCCGGGACGAATGAGGTTACCCATCCGGGACTAGAGAAGGCACTTGGATCGCGATTTGATACCGCTGAGCCGACGAAGGGGCTCGAACCCTTGACCTGCGGTTTACGAAGTCGTGTCCGATCCGCACCACTACCGCATGTCACGCACGCCCAGGCACGTCTGGTCCCGCTCAGTACCGTCCTGTCTCGCCCCAACTGCTGCACGAATTGCTGCACGGGTTTACGGGCACGGCCTCGAGTCCGTAAGCGACTAAGGAAGCGTCCGCGATCGGGCGGCCAGCTAAGCCCCTTTGCGCCTCGTCGCGGATTCGCGTCAGCACCTGGCCAATGTCCGACCGAATAGTCTCTCTTCCACAACCTGCCGCAGGCACTCTCGGCCCGTCGCGATGCTGCATACGAGGTGTCGTTCGTTCGCTGCGAACGGTTACTCATCAATCCGAAGCGGCTGGCGCAGGAGGTTGAGCGCGCGACCCGCGACGCGCTCTAGGTAGACGCGCGAATTACTTCAGGACCGCGTAGGTGATGGTCACGGTGAACTGGCGGCACCAGACGACCACCGAGCGCACCGCGCCGATATCCGTGCCGGCGGGGATCGGGGAGTTGAAGGATCCATTGGTCGCCTTGAGCCGGCCGAGGTCGGTGAACGTGCCGGGGGAGCCATCGGTCCGGTCCGAGAGGTACACATAGGTGTCGGGCGCCCCGGCGATGTCGACACTGTCGAACCGGAGCACGTGGCCGTCGCCGATCTTCACGATCCGCACGGTGCCGGTCCCGTAGTCAGCCACGTTGATGCGGACGAGCTCGCCACTGAGGAGCGACGCGGTCGCACCGGCAGTGCCGCTCCGCGACGGCGCGCCTGACGCCGTGGGCAGGTCCTCGACGAGCGTCGAGCGCACGAACTGCGGGACGATCACGAAGGCGACGAGCGGTACACCGATCGCCCCGAGCAGGACCACGGCCGCGATGATCACGAGCATGCGGCGCCTCAACACAGCGACTCCAGGTGCGCGAGGCCGGCGGTGAACAGGTCAGCCGGTCCGGCGAGGCCGATCCGGATCCGGTCGGCCCGGCCGAACAGCGCTCCGGGCACGACGAGGACCCCGCGATCGGCCAGTAGCCGTTGGATCCGCTCGGCGCCGGAGATGCCGGGGAAGGCCGTGACCCCGGCGCGCGGCATCGCCAGCGACAGCGACGTTCGGCGATCAGCGACGGCGCGGAGCCGATCGAGGTTGGTGCGGGCATTGCATAGCGGCCGGACCAACAGTTCGTCGGCATGCCGGAGCGCGATCTCGGCCAGCGCGGCCGATGGGGTCGGTGGCGAGAGGGTCGTGTAGTCGCGGCCAGCGGAGATCCGCGCGCGGATCTCCGGATCGCGACCGATGATCCACCCGATGCGCAGACCGCCGAGACCGAACGGCTTGGCGACATCACCGACGACGAGGGCCCGGTCGTAGGACCCGCTGGCCGAGGGCACCACGACGTCCGGAGCGAGCGCGAGATCCCGATAGACCTCGTCGGACAGCAGCCAGATACCGCGCGGCGCGAGCAGTGCGGCAAGCTCGCCGAGCTCGCGCTCACCGAGGATGCTCCCGGTCGGACTATTCGGTTGGGTGATCGCCACGAGCGCGGTACGCGGACCGATCAGCGCCGCGAGCTCGTCGAGCGACCCGACGAAGCCGTGTTCGGATCGGAGCGGCCACGACACGACCGTGGCGCCACGCGCGCGCGCGAGGCCGGCGACGGCGCCGTACATCGGCTCCTGCACGATCACCTCGTCTCCGGCCGCGACGACGGCGTCGACGACGAGCCGCAGC
>JANXXG010000186.1 GCA_025350745.1 Chloroflexota bacterium
ATCAGCCCGTTCGTCGGCCGCGTGGACGACATCAACGAGGACGGCATGCAGCTCGTCCGCGACATCGTCGCCGCGTACCGCCAGCAGGACATCAAGACCAAGGTGCTCGCGGCCAGCCTGCGCGGCCCGTTCCATGTCAGCCAGTCCGCGCTCGCGGGCGCGGACATCGGGACGATGCCGTTCAGCGTCCTCGCCGCGATGTTCAAGCACCCGCTCACCGACGCCGGGCTGAAGCGCTTCAAAGAGGACTACCTCAAGAGCCAGGAAGCGAAGCCCGCGGAGACAGGCGCGAAGCGCTAACGGCCTAGCGGCGCGGCGGCTCTCCGACGACCAGCTCGCGCGGATCGGCAGCGTGGACCCCGCAGAGGTCAAGGACGCAGAGCAGCATCGCGTTCTCCGGCTCGGTGCGGCCGGTCTTGATCGCGAGATCCGTCGCGTACAGCACCTCGTACGCGCGGATGATGTCCGCCCGCGTGACCCCGCGGGCGAACGATTGCCACTTGCCGATCGCGTAGGCCGAGCTGCGGATCGCTTTCGCCATCCGTTCCGCGTCCGCGTTCGTCTTCATCGCCGACGCGAAGAGCAGCACCCGGAACTGCCAGAGCAGCAGCGCGAGGATCTGCTGCGGCGCCTGTCCGTCGGCGAGGAGCGTCTCGAGCCGCCCGACCGCGGTCTTCGTGTCATGCCGGACGACGGCCTGGGTGAGCTGGAACACATCGGCCTCGATGGCGCCGCTGACGAGCGCCCGCACGTCCGCGCCAGTCACTTTCGCGCCGGCCGCGAACGATCCGAGCTTTCCGAGCTCCTGGTCGATGCGCTGGCTGTCGCCGCCGACGGCGCCGCCGAGCTCGGTGATCGCGTCGGGTCCGATATCGACCCCAAGGAGGGTTGCCCGGGCGGCGATCCAGCCGCCGATCTCGCCGGGGGCGAGCCGCATGATGTGCTCGATCACGCCACCCGCCTCCCCGACCGCGGTCGCGAGGTCCGCAGTGCCGGGTTCCGCCGCCGCCTTGGCCTTCACCGGCCGGCGCGCGCGGGCTGCGATCTTGGATTCGCTCACCAGGACGAGCCCGGCCTCGACCGGGAACCGCGCCACGACGCCAACGTCAGTGAGCGCCTCCGCATGCTCGACGACCACGACGCGCAGCTCGTCGATCGCGTCGAACAGACCCTGCGATCGGCCGCTCATCTCGATGACGACCGGATCGAGGCCGCGGGCGTCGTGCCGGGTGACCCCAAGACGTCCGCCAAGGTCGGGCGATCGCTGCGCGCGCAGATCCGAGGGCCGGCGATCATTGGTGATGAGCGCGGCCACGAGCTCCGCCGCGCGGAGCCGGGCCCGATAGGGATCTTCACCGTGGATCAGGTACAGGCTGCGCTGCGGCTTGGGCGTGCTCACGCGATCGAGCCTAGCGGCCGGGACTTCCGAACCCTCCGAGCCCATTGAGCCTGGGGATCCCCTGCGGCCGGGGCGGGGCCAGTCCGTTCGCGTGCGGATGGACCGCGAGCTTCTGTCCGTCCGCCGTCACGTCGATGGTCCCATCGCGATCGGTGCGATACGTCGGCACTCCAGCCAACGCATTGAGAGTGTCGGGCGTCGGATGACCGTAGCGATTGTCGAGACCGACGGAGATGAGCGCGACCTCCGGGTGGACGGCCGTGGCGAGCGCCTGCGCGTACGGGGTCGCGGCGCCGTGATGCGGGGGCACGTAGATCCGCGACCGGAGCAGCTCGGGCGCGAGGAGAAGGTCGGCCTGGGCGGCCTCGGTCGCGTCGCCGCTGAACAACACCGACACCGGCCCGATCTCCAGGCGCAGGACGATGGATGGCACATCGACGAGCGGATCGGCGTTCGGAGCGAGGATCCGGATCCGCGCCGCACCCACCCGGACGATCAATCCGGCGCCCACGTCGGCGCGAGGGACGCCGTGCCTCGCGATGGCGCTACTCCAGGCGTCGGCCAGTGGTCCGGCGTTGAGGCCGCGCGGAGCGACGGCGAGGCCGACGTCATAACGGTCGAGGACCGCGATGAGCCCGGCACCGTGATCCACATGGGCGTGCGTCAGCACGACGACCTCGAGGCGGCGCTGCCATGGACGAAGGCTCGCGCCCAGCTCTGCGAGGAGCCGGGCGGGGTCCGGACCGCCGTCGATGAGCACGACTTTTCCTGCAGCTTCGACGAGGTACGCATCGCCCTGGCCGATGTCGAGGGCGCGAACGCGGAACACCGGCGGAGCAGAGGCGAGCGTGGCGGCGACCGCAGCGACCGCGAGGATGGCAGACGCGATCGCGGCGACGACGCGACGCGACGGGAGCCTCGGTCGGCGCACCCGGGGCAGAGTCACGGACGGCAGCGCGATCCGCACGCGGCGCGCGGCGACCACCGCCGCAGCGCAACCCAACAGGAGGATCAGGCTCGTCAGTGGGCCGC
>JANXXG010000290.1 GCA_025350745.1 Chloroflexota bacterium
CTCGCGGGTTGGCGCGAGCCGGTGACGCAGCCGATGGTCGACTACCTCGTCGCACGGGCGCAGCAGCAAGGCCGACCGGCGCCGAGGAACCTCGTCGCCGACACGGTGAAGACGGGCGTGTTCGATCCCGCGCGCTCCTACAAGGGTGCGCTCGCGTTCCTGGGCGAGACGAAGCAGTGGGACACGAACAGCGTGCTCGACAAGATCATGGCCCAGCCGTCGGTCGCGCCGTACCTCGCGAGCAAGGTGATCCGTGAGTTCGTGACCCCAGATCCGTCTGACGAGTATGTGACGCGGATCGCGGACAGCTGGAAGAAGAGCAAGTACGACGTCAGGACGCTGATGCGCGACGTGTTCATGAGCCCCGAGTTCCTTCAGCCATCCACGTACCGCGCGCTGGTGAAATCCCCGACCGAGGTGATGGTGCATGTGGCGCGCGCGCTCGAGCAGCCCGCCATGTCGCGCACGATCGCGCAATCCGGCTCCGGCATGGGGCAGGGGCTCTACGACCCGCCCGAGGTCGGCGGCTGGCCGACGAACGCCTCGTGGGTCTCGAGCAACAACGTGCTCACGCGCGTGAACTTCGTCGTGACGACCCTCACCGGGCTGCCGAAACAGCCGGCATTCGGCAACGCGCACCAGGTCCACCTCGACGGGATCGTGTCCCCACAAACAGCGCAGCTGCTGAACTCGGCGAGCGATGACCAGACCCGCTGGCTCATCCTCCTGGCCTCGCCGGAGTTCCAGCTCAAATGAACGAGCGGGCGAGGTAAGAAGATGGGCCTCCAGAACATCGGCATCGAAAAGATCTCGCGCCGGGACTTCCTTCAGAAGGGCCTGGTCTTCGGCGCAGGGGCGCGCGGCCTCGCCGCCGGATACGCCGCCGTGCCGGACGTCTTCGCGAAGGCCGTCTACGCCGCGAAGGGCGCGGGGGTCACGAACGACCGGGTCCTCGTGATGATCCAGCTCGGTGGCGGAAATGACGGTCTGCAGACGGTCATCCCGATCAGCGATGGCAAGTTCCGCGACCTGCGGCCGACGCTGGGCAAGGAAGCCGACTCCGCGCTGCGCCTCGACAACAGCTGGGGTCTCCACCAGAGCCTCAAGGGCATCAAGTCCCTGTACGACGACGGCAAGGTCGCGGTCATCCAGGGTGTCGGCTACCCCAAGCCGAGCTTCTCGCATTTCGATTCGATCCGGGTCTGGGAGACCGGCGATCCGACGAGGAAACAGCAGAACGGCTGGCTCGGTAAGACGATCGAGAAGAACTACGACTCGGCCGGCCATCCGCTCATCGGCTGCGCGACCGGAACGACATCGGTCCCGGGCGCGCTTCGCGACCTGCAGGCGACGCTGACCGTCATCAACGACCAGTCCTCGTTCAAGTTCCAGGGCAACAGCGACAACGTCGACAAGGTGATGGGCACGCTCTACACGGGAACGCCCGGGATCTACGGGGCGCTCTTCGACACGGCGATGTCCACGGTGCGCGACACCGTCGCCCAGCTCAAGACCTCGGCCGCCAAGTACGTGCCGAAGGGGAATTACTCGGACAACCAGAAGCTCGTTTTCAGCTCGAAGAACCAGCTCGCTGCCGCGCTCCAGCTGGCCGCGGAGCTCATCGTCACCGGCACCGGCGTGAAGGTCCTGCACGTGACCCTCGGCGGCTTCGACACCCACTACACCGAGCAGGCGCGGCACGCCGCGCTCATGGGCTACCTCGACTCCGCGGTGTCCGCGTTCCACGCCGACCTGACCGCGTACGGCATGGCCGATCGCGTGATGATCGCGACGTGGTCCGAGTTCGGACGCCGTCCGCAGGAGAACGCGAGCGGCGGCACCGATCACGGCACCGCAGCCCCGGTGATCATCATCGGCGACCCGGTGAAGGGCGGCTTGTACGGGCAGGGCCCGAGCCTCTCGAAGCTCGACACGTCGCAGAACGTCTCGTACACCGTCGACTTCCGATCGGTCTACCAGGAGATCCTGACCTCGCACCTCGGCGTGGACGGGCAGGACATCCTCGGGCAGGGCTTCGAACGTATCCCGTTCATCCGGTCGGCGGCCTAGACATGCCGGGGTGGGCGCTGAAGCTCTCGGCGGTCTTCATCACGCTCTTCACGCTCGCCGGCTCGTTCGGATACGCCAGCGCGCACGTGAAGAACGTGAACGCGCCGCTGCAGCCGCCGGTCGCGGACAGGCCGGCAGCCACATCGGCTGCCTCGACGACAGCCTCGCCGATCCCGTCGATCGGGCCGCTCATCACGCTCCGCCCCGGCGTGCGGCCGCCGACGGTCACGCCCGGACCCCGGCTCACTCTGGCGCCCGGAGTGCGGACGGCGACGCTCGCGCCCCTGACGTTCACCCACACTTCCTAGACTTCGCCGGTGGACCCGCAGCTCTTCTTCTGGATCGCCGCGAGGGCGACGGGTCTCGCGTCCTACATCGCGCTCTGCCTGTCGATCCTCTCGGGCGTCGCGCTGCGCACGTCGGTCCTCGACTTCCTCGCGAAGAACAGACAGCTGCGGTCCCTCCACGACTTCATGACGTGGCTCTGGATCCCCCTCGGCGCGGCGCACGTCGTGACCCTCGTGCTGGACAAGACCGCACGGATCGATCCACAGGACGCCTTCGTCCCGTTCCAGGTGGGCTACGCGCCGCTGCAGATCGGGCTCGGCACGATCTCCCTGGACATCTTCGTGATCGTGATCGTGACCAGCTGGCTGCGGCGGCGGATGAACGACCGCCTGTGGCGCTGGATCCACCGTGCCAGCTACGCAGCGTTCCTCGCGCTGTTCCTGCACGCCTTCTGGTCCGGGACCGACTTCGACGCGCCGCTGATCTCCGCGGTCTCCTGGTCGGCGGCGCTCGGCATCGGCCTGCTCGCGGTCTCGAGAATTGTGTTCGGCCGGTTGCCGGAGTGAGCTACGGGCTGGGCTCCCGAAGCTCCGCCATCGCGACGCCGCCCGTCGGCGACCACGCGTGGTCGCCGATCCGGATGTCGAACGGGCAATAGGTCCACAGCCCCTCGACGAGGGTCACTGTGTCGCTCCGCTGCTCCGCGGGCCGCTCGTGTTCGGGGTTCGTACACCGAACGTGCACGAGGGTCCCCTTGCTCCCCGATCGCTGCACGCAGGCTGTCCTCTCTTCGTCCATTTCGGGATGGGACGTCAGGACCGCTCACGGACGTGTCACATTCCGGCCGCGCACGGTGCTTGAGAAGCGGACAGACGTGGAAGCGGATGCGGTGGCCCTGATCGAGCAACCCGAGAGACCCTGGACGGCTGCGGCGGGCGTGTCGTTGGCGTTCGAGACGTTGTTCCGGACGGAGTACGCGCGTGCCGTGCGCATTGCGTACCGCGTGGTCGGTGACCAGGCCGAGGCCGAGGACGTCGCTCAGGAGATCTTCCTCGCGTTCCACCGGTCCCATCCTGCGGACGCGCCATATGCCGCGCCGTGGCTCCATCGCGCCGCCGCGCACGCCGCGCTCAACGCCGTCCGTTCGCGAGCGCACCGCATCGCGCGCGACACCGCCGATGCCGGCTCACGATCGGCGGTCGCGGATCCGGAGAGCTCCGCACTGGAGCGCGAGCGGGCGCGCGAGGTCCGCGAGGTCCTCGCCCGGATGCCCCGGGCGTCCGCCGAGCTGCTCGCGCTGCGCTACAGCGGTCTCAGCTACGCGGAAGTCGCGGCGGCGACAAAGACGAAGCCGGATCAGGTCGGCACCCGCCTGCGGCGCGCGCATGACGCATTTCGATCGGCACACGACGCATTTCGCAAGGAGGCTTCACGTGGACAGCATCGATAGGAACGAAACGCTCTTGGCCATGCCCGACCTCGACGTCGACACCGACCGCGCGCTCTCGCGCGTCGGTGTTCGGGCGCGGGGAGTGCGGCCGGTCCGCCGCCTGGTACCGGTGTCCGCGGCTGCCCCTGCGAAGTGGCTCGCGGCCGCCGCAGGGGTCGTGATCGTCGCGCTGACGCTCACGATGACCGGCGTCGCGGACTCGATCCTCCAGATCTTCGAGACCAAGCAGTTCGCGGCGGTGACCGTGACGGCGACGGATATCCAGACCCTCGGGCAGCTGTCCGCGTTCGGAACGCTGACCTGGTCCAGCCAGCCCCAGCCGCATCAGACGGCCACACTCGCCCAGGCGAGCGCCGAGACCGGTCTGCCCGCGATCAGCGTGACCGTGCCGAGCTCGATCACCGCGCCCGCGACGTATGGGGCGGTGCCGAAGACGACGGCGACGTTCGTCTTCGACTCGAGCAAGGCCCGCGCGAGCGCGGCGGCGATCGGCCGCACCGCTCCGCCCATGCCCGCGAAGCTCGATGGCAGCACGCTCGTGCTGACCGGCGGCCCCGCGATCATCATCACGTACGGGACCGGCACGCCGGGATCTCATGGCGACATGCTCTTCATCGGCGTCGCGCGCGCGCCGAGCGTCGCCTCCGATGGCGCGAGCGTCGCCGACATCCAGGGGTATCTCCTGTCGCAGCCGGCCGTGTCGCCCGCGCTCGCGGCACAGATCCGCGCGATCGGGGACCCGACCTCGACCCTTCCGATCCCGGTGCCCCTCGGGCAGGCCAGCGCGGTCGCGGTGAGCGTGCACGGAACGAACGGCCTGTTCATCGGTGATTCGACCGGACTCGGCAGCGGCGTGCTCTGGCAGCAAGGTGGCCTCGTCTACATCGTCGGCGGGTCGCTCACCCAGGCCCAGGTGATCGCGGTGGCCAACAGCCTCCGGTGAGCGAGCCGCCGCTCGCGATCCGGACGGAGGAGCTCGGAAAGCGGTACGGCAAGATCACGGCGCTCGCGGGATTGACGATGTCGATCCCCACGGGCGCCGTGTTCGGCTTCCTCGGCCCGAATGGTGCCGGGAAGACGACGGCGGTGAAGCTGCTCCTCGGCCTGGCCCGCCCGACCTCCGGCGAGGCGTGGGTCCTCGACGCGCCCCTCTCCGATCGCAACGCGCACCGCCGGGCACGCCGGCGCATCGGGTACCTGCCCGAGCTCTTCCGCTACCAGCACTGGCTCTCGGCCCGCGAGGTGCTGCGGGTCCATTGCGACCTCATCGGCCTTGACCGCGCATCGTGGGACGCCGACGTGAAAGACGCCCTCGAGGTGGTGGGTCTCCGCGAGCGCGCCGACGACCGCGTCGGCGGGTACTCGAAAGGCATGCAGCAACGCCTCGGCCTCGGCGTCGCGCTCCTCGGACGGCCGGCCCTGGTCCTCCTCGACGAGCCGACGAGCGCGCTCGATCCAGTGGGCAGACACGACGTTCGGGAGGTCATCCGCGCTCTCGCCGGACGCGGGACCACGGTCTTCCTGAACTCGCATCTGCTGACCGAGGTGGAGCAGGTCTGCGAGCGCGTGGCCATCGTGGATCACGGCCGGGTGATCCAGGTCGGCCCGCTGACCGAGCTGCTCCGCGCCGATGCGGTGCGCATCCGTGTCACCGGGCTCGAGAACGGCGGGCAGGATCTCCTGCGGTCGTACGGCGAGCTCCAGAACGAGGGCGAGTGGATCGTCGTGCGCGGCATCTCGATGGACCGCGTCCCCGATCTCGTGCGCGCGATCGTCGAGCGAGGCGGTCGCGTCTACGCGGTCGAGCCGCGCCACGAGACGCTCGAGGACCGCTTCCTCAGTCTCCTCGACAAGGGTCACCCATGAGAGCGTTCGTGATCGCGCGACTCGTCATCCGCGAAGGCGCCCGCCGCCGGCTGCTGCTCGCGCTGCTGGTCCTCACGCTCGTCATCATCGGCCTCACCGGCTGGGGCTTCTCCCGGATCCCGACGATCAACCAGCGCGGCGCCCCGCTCTCGGACCTGCAGGTGAAGCTCATCGCATCGCAGTTCCTGATCCTCACGATGTTCATGTTCAGCTTCGTGTTGGCGATGGCCGCCGTGTTCGTGGCGTCCCCGCAGATCAGCGGGGAGGTCGAGAACGGCACCGCCCTGGCGATCCTGTCGCGGCCCATCGGGCGTGCGGAGTACGTCGGAGGCAAGTGGATCGGGCTCGCCGCCCTCGTGGCCGTCTACGCCGGCGGAGCCGCGGCCATCGAGCTCGGCGTCGTGAACGCCGTCGTCGGCTACGTGCCCCCTGAGCCTCTCTCGTTCATCGCGTTCGTCATCGCCGAAGGTCTGGTGATCATGACCCTCGCGCTCCTTCTGTCGACCCGACTGTCCGGGATGGTCGGCGGGGTCATCGCCCTCGTCCTCTTCGGCATCGCCTGGATCGGCGGCATCGTCGGCGGGATCGGAGCGGCCTTCGACAACGCGACGATCACGCATGTCGGGACGGCGACGAAGCTGATCCTGCCGACCGACGGCCTCTGGCGCGGGGCGGTCTACGCGCTCGAGCCCCAGAGCCTCATTGCGGCGGGCTCACAGGCCGGCCCGGCATCGGCGGCGAACCCGTTCTTCGCGACCGTGGCGGCGCCGCTCGCGTTCGAGCTGTACGTCATCGGCTGGGTCGCGCTCGTGCTCGGTCTGGCGATCTACTCGTTCCACGCCCGCGAACCGTGACGAGCGTGGTGCTCGTGAAGCACTCGGCACCGACCGTCCTCGCGTCGGCCCCCGCGCCCGAATGGCACCTGTCGCCGTCTGGCATCGAGCGGTGCACTGGCCTCGCCGATCGACTGCGCGCCTTCGCGACAAGTTCGATCGCCACGAGCGCGGAGCCGAAGGCGGTCGAGACGGCGACGATCGTCGGCGAACGACTCGAGCTACCGATCGACGTGA
>JANXXG010000306.1 GCA_025350745.1 Chloroflexota bacterium
GAACCGCGCGCCGGCGAGCAGCGACTCCTCGGCCTGCGTGCCGCTGAGCACCGTCCCGGCGCCGATGACGGCGCCGGTGTCCCGGAACGAGTCGTCGTTCGCGAGCTTCGCGATCAATTCGAGGGCGTCCGGAACGGTGAGGGTGATCTCAACAAGGCGGACCCCGGCCTCGGCGAGCGCTCGCGCCGCGAGCTCCGCGAGCTCGGGCGTTGCGGTGCGAATGACACCGACCAGCCGGTCCTCGGAGAAGATCTTGATCATGTCGCGCCGGGTCACCGGGCTATGAACGGAGCGCTGAGTGATCGCCATGGCGCGATGCTAACGCGCCGGTCCGCGCGAGGCGGCATACTTTTCGAAGATGCGCATCGGGCCGACGGTCGTCGAGGACATCTTCTCCCGCGCGGGGGCGTACCTCGAAGGACACTTCCTCCTCTCCTCGGGCAAGCACTCTCCGGTCTATCTCGAGAAGTTCCAGGTGCTCCAGTGGCCGCAGGAGACCGAACGGCTGTGCGCGGCGATCGTTGAATCCGCGCGTGGGCTCGGTGTCGAGACCGTCGCCGGACCGACCACCGGCGGCATCATCCTGGCCCATGAGGTCGGCCGCCAGCTTGGGGTCCGCGCGGTCTACGCGGAGCGAGTTCCCGATGGCCCGGGCCGCGAGTTCCGGCGGGGCTTCCAGATGCGACCGGGCGAGCGCGTGCTCGTCGTGGACGACATCATGTCCACCGGCGGGTCGGTCCAGGAGACGATCGACGCGGTCCGTGCCTGCGGCGCGGAGGTCGTGGGCGTGGGGGTCCTGGTGGACCGTTCCGCCGGCCAGGCAAGCTTCGACGGTCTTCCGGTCATCGCGCTCTGGGACGTCTCCATCCAGGCCTACCGGCCAGAGGAATGCCCGCAGTGCGCGAGCGGGGTGCCCCTGATCAAGCCCGGCACGACACCTGCACCTATGGTGAGGGCATGAAGGATCTAGTAGGCCTCGTCCGCACCGCGATCTGGCTCGCCTTCTTCGGCGCCCTCTATCAGGAGCTGAAGAAGCCGGCTGAGGAGCGCACCTGGCACGGCAAGGTCGCGGGGATGGTCCCGTACGACTTCCGAGTCCCGGACCTCCAGCGCATCAGGGATGCGTACTGGGATCCGAAGAGCGATGTGCTCTTCACCGAGAAGGTCGTTGGCGTGGGCTGGTCCGTGAACCTCCCCGTCGCGTTCCGGAAGCTTTCCGGGATCGCTCGGCAGTACTCGTCCCAGATCCGCTCCCGCCCGGACTGAGCTTCCGCGCGCGCCACTCGATGAACGCAGGCAGGTAGCGCTCGAGGGCATCGTCCGACCCGGCCTCCGGATCGTCTCGCTCAGCGATGAGCCGCTCGCGCGAGAGCGCGCGAAGTGGGACCTTTGTTGAGATCTCGCCGGGCGTGGTCTCCCAGAATCCGTCGACGACCAGGCCGGCCGCCGCGCACGCATTGATGAGGTCGGAAATGCGATGGCCGTACTCGAGCGTCGGTGCGTCGACCTTCACGTCATCGAACTCCCACGTCGCGTCCTCGAATGGGACCGCGCCATCCTCGAAGTAGCTCTGGGTGAAGCCCCACCCGGTGCCGTTCCACGTGCCGTACATCCGAAGCGTCACTGGGTGCATGGTCGACGCGCGATACACGCCGCCGGGGGCGAGGACCCGGCCGACCTCGCCGATGACCCGATGCGCGTCGGGAACGAACACGATCGAGTGGCTGTGCCACACGATGTCAAAGGACCCATCTGCGAATCCGGACAGGTCGCGCATGTCGCCCTGGACCACCCGGACCTTGGCATCGCGTGAGCGCGCAAGCTCGCGAACGGTCTTGAGCTGACGCGCGCTGATATCGAGCACGGTCGTGTCGGCGCCGAGCTCCGCGAAGAGGACGGGATGCCAGCCCCCGCCGCCCGCGAGCGCCAGGACCCGCTGACCGTCGAGCGGCATCCCGGCGAGCCGGTCGTTCGGGTCGAGGAACCGCCGTTTGGCCGCGCGGGTCTTCGGCGGGGTGCCCTGTGGACGGGTGTACGGGATGCCCGCCGCCGCGAGGCGGTCCCACATCCGCTGGTTGTGCCGGGCGACGTCGTCGATGGCCACGCGTCGGGTCATGCGCGTCCGGTCAGGGCCGTCCGGCCTCGTCGATCATCTCGCGCAGCCGCCGCAACCGGTCCGAGCGCTCGTGCGCGAACTTCACGATCCCCGCGAGGAGCTGCGGGGCCGACAGGTGGGCCTCGGCGAGGACCTCGTCGACGGTGCCGCCGGTCCTCCAGCGATCGTCCCAGTCCGACGTCAGGGAGTACTCGGCCACGATCGGATGGTCGATCCAGTCGCCCATGACCCGGCGGGCGCGATTCGAGATCACCATCGCATCGAGGCGCTCGGCACTGGTCGCGACGGAGGCCCGATAGGTCTCGTCCTGGAGCG
>JANXXG010000313.1 GCA_025350745.1 Chloroflexota bacterium
CCTGGTCAGCGTCTGCGCGACATTCGTCCCTGAGGCGAACGCCGGCGTTATCGCCGACGCCATCATCCACGAGCTCGGGGCGATCGGGCGTCCGAAGCTGCTGGCCGATCTCCGCCTGTTCCTTCGGCTGATCGACTCGAGGCTCGCGAACATCGTGCTGGTCGGAAAGCCCATCCGATTCAGCGACCTCGGACAGAGCGGGCGCGAGGCGTACCTCCGGCGCTGGGCCGACTCGCGCATCGGCCTGCTGCGCAGCGGGTTCCAGGCGGTGAAGCGGCTCACTGCCTTCATCGCGTACTCACGCCCGGAGGCCGGCGCCGATGTGCTGCTTCCGGGAACAGGCTACGTGGTGCCCGACCCGTTGCCATTGCCGGATCGGCCGCTCGCCATCCCGGTCCTGCCGGTGGCGGATGGCCAGACGCTCGACTGCGACGTCTGCGTCGTCGGCTCCGGTGCGGGCGGCGCGGTGGCGGCCTTCGAGGCCGCGGTAGCCGGTCGCTCGGTCATCGTCGTGGAGCGCGGGCCGCTGTGGACCGAGTCGGACCTGGTCCCCAACGAGGCCGAGGGAAGCGCGCGGCTGTTCTGGGATCGCGGCCTGGCCGCGACCGAGGATCTCGGGGTCGTGCTCTTCGCCGGGCGCGCGCTCGGCGGCGGCACGGTCGTGAACTGGATGACCTCGCTGCGGCTCCCCGATGACATCCGGGCCGAATGGGAGGCCCTCGGCCCGGACGGCATGGGCGCGGAGCTGGACGCCCACTACGTCGCGGTCGAGCAGCGGATCGACGTCAATACCGAGGAGAGCATCCAGAACGCCCAGAACGCCGCGCTTGCCCGCGGCCTCGACGCTCTCGGCAAGCCGTGGTCGGTCATCCCGCGGAACGCCCGCGGCTGCGGTGACTGCGGCCACTGCGGGTACGGGTGCCGGGCCGGCGCAAAGCGCTCGAGCGCCCGCACGTTCCTCGCGGACGCGGTCCGGCTGGGCGCGCGGGTCGTCGTCGACTGCGACGCGCGAACGATCACCAGCCGGAACGGCACCGTGACCGGCGTGGCAGCGATCGCGGGCGGCCGCCGGATCACCGTTCGGGCGGCGCAGGTCGTTCTCGCCGGAGGCTCGATCGGGACGCCGGCGCTTCTGTTGCGGTCGGGCCTTGGCGGCTCCAGCGCGGGCCACCGGTTGTTCCTGCACCCGGTGCCGGCCGTGTTCGCGCGCTACGCCGATCCGATCCGGAGGTGGAGCGGCGTGCCGCAGAGCGTCGTCTCCGATGCGTACACCCGCCTCGACGGCAGCTACGGCTTCCGCCTCGAGGTCCCGCCCGTGCTGCCCGGCGTCGCGGCGGCGGGCGAGGTGTGGCGGTCGGCCGCGCAACACCGCGAGACGATGCTCGGGCTCGACCACTTCGCCGCGTTCATCCCGATCGTGCGCGATCGCGAGCCCGGCCGGATCCGCATCGACCGGGACGGCGCGCCGCTCGTGGCCTATGCCGTTCGCGGCGCCGATCGCGCGATGTGCGTCCGGGCGATCGTCGAGACGACCCGGGTCCACCTTGCGGCCGGCGCGCGTGAGGTCCGCACGTTCCATACGCGGCCGCTCGCCATCGAGCCGGGCGGCGACCTCGCCGCGTTCGCTCGTGCGGTCGAAGGTCGCGGTGTCGCTCCGAACACCGTCGGCATGTTCAGCGCCCACCAGATGGGGACGGCCGGTATGGGAAGCTCGCGCGACAGCGTGAGCGATCCGGATGGCGCGGTGCGCGGCGTCCGCGGCCTGCACGTCGCCGATGCCAGCGCGTTCCCGAACGCGTCGGGCGTGAATCCGATGCTCACGGTGATGGCGCTCGCGCGCCGCAACGCCCGGCGGATGCTCCGCGTCTAGAGCGCAGCCGGCTCCTTCAGGATCGCGTCCATCCGGTCGTCGTACTCACCGAAATACTTCTTCATCATCCGGACCGCGACGAGCGTACCGACCCTGAGCTTGGGTTCTCGATGAGCTCCGCGAGGATCTCGCCCGAGTGCTCATGCTCCGTGCCGGAGACGAACGCCGTATATCCGGAGATATCTGCGATCACGAGGAGACCCTCGACCGACGCCACGCGATGACTATCTGCCTGAAGCCCTACGGTACCGCCGTGGCCCGCACGAGCAGTCAGCGACCCCCGCGGAAGACCACGACGATCGTATCCAGCGGCAATGGCCGCGACGCCCTTCCGGTGGGGATCCGCATTCTGGCGCG
>JANXXG010000354.1 GCA_025350745.1 Chloroflexota bacterium
ATCAGGCTCGCCCGCGGCAGGCAAGGTCACCCAGAACCGTCCCTGCCGGGACCGCGCGAACGGTCCCGGCTGGACGTATGCGGCGTAGGGCAGCGTCGGGCGCGCGAAGTCCGGCATCTCCTCGACCACGAGCGATTCGCCGGCGGGAAAGGTGGCCAGGCCCGCGACGCGCGTCGCTTCGCGCGAGCGCTCCATCTCCGTCCGGTATGCCGCGACGAGCTCGTCTTCGGACGGATGCTCCGTGCGGAGCCGGGCGACCGAGTCACGCCAGTCGGAATCGCCGAGCGCCTTCGCGGCGACCTGGAGCTTCGCGGCGGTCTCCGCGTAGAGCTCGTCGCCCCAGGCTTTCAGCGATGCCGCGTCATACGGCAGCAGCTCCCGGTCGCGGAGCAGCGCATCGAATGCGTCGCGGCCGATCGCGAAGCTGCCTTTCGCCCGCCGCATCAGGTCGTCGCGAAGCCACGATGCGTACTGGTCCAGCGCATCGCCCGCGCGCTTTCCCGCCCCGGTGAGCGCGGCCTTCGCCTTGGAGCCCTCTGGGGCGAGCGACGGGAGGACCGCGCGAACGAACGTCGCGCCCGCGGTCGCGCTCTCGCCGGCGACAACGACGTAGACCGGGGGCACGCGGTCCGGGTCGAGGTTCGCGGTCGCATGCCGGAGGACCTCGGGCGCCTGCTCCAGCCGTTCCGCCAGCGCCGCGAGGCGCGTGTCGGGATCGCCCTCTTCCCGGATGAGCGCGTAGTAGGCGCCGCGGGTGATCGCATCGGAGTAGAGCGACGGCTGCCGCTGATGGCGCTGGAATGGTCGCAGCGCCTTGTTGCCCCGGAGCTCCGTAAGGACCAGCCCCAGGTCGGTGCGATCCGTCGGGCCGAGCTCGGACTGCGCGTGCGACTCGAAGACACGGAGCCAGCGATCGGTGAACGCGTCGCGGTCCGCGAAGCCCTGGTCGCTCATGTCGGCGAGGCGATCGTCGAAGTCATGAAGTCCGGCGATGGTCGCGGCCGTCGGATCGAGCGCGTACCGGTCATGGATGAACAGATCGATCTGCTGCCGAAGGACGCTCGGCTCACCTACCATCGACTGAGCAGTCTTTCAGGTCTCTCGGGGCCCCGCCGGGAGCATCAAGGGGTCCCGCCGGGAGCATGAAGGGAGTTCGTCATGGCCGTCAAGGCGCGTTATCCCGATTGCGAGAATTGCGAAGCACCGTGCTGCCGTCGCCAGTTCATGGAGGACGAGGACGGTTGGTTCAAGCTGGCGGACATCCGGCCGATCTATCTCGAGGCCGGCACCGACATCCATGTGGTCGGCTGGGCCCAGCAGCCTGAGGGCCGGCAGCCGATGATCCAGTGCAACGCGTACGACGTCGATCACTCCGCCTGCACCATCTACGAAAGGCGGCCGGAGCACTGCCGGACCTATGACTGCCGGGACGACGATCCGGACGAGTGGCAGGCGCGGGCGCACTGTGATCTGGACCGTCACCGCACGCTCGGGGCTGAGCGCTAGGGCAGCAGCAGCGCCGCCGCGAGCTCCTCGGGCGTGTTCACGTTCGTGAACGAGCGGAGGGTCGCGTCGGCCACCCGCAGCTCCGCCTCGTCGATCGTCCGCACGCGTACCTCGTCGAAGAAGCTGATCACGCGCATCTTGCCCGCTGCGAGCGCGCGCTCCATGGGCGCGATGCACGTCTTCGTGTAGAGCGCGTGCAGCGTTTCGAGGTCGTTCCCGAGCTTCGGGATCACGACATCGCCGTCGTAGCGGTGGTCGAGGAGCACTCGCCAGACCTCGACCGACAGGAACGGCATGTCGCACGCGGCGACGAGGACCCGGTCAAAGGTCGCCGCGCTGACGCCGGTCGCGATCCCACCGAGTGCTCCCCCCTCCGGGAACCGATCGGGCACGACGCGCAGGCCGAGCGCCGCGTACCGCGGGTCGTTCGCGACGATGATCACCTCGTCGGCGACCTGGGCGAGGACATCGGCGACGCGCCGGATGAGCGGCTGTCCGTCAAGCTCGATCCACGCCTTGTCCTGCCCCATTCGCCTGCTCTTGCCACCGGCCATGATCGCCGCGGACACGCTCATGCCCGGGAGCCGATCCGGGCCAGGATGAACTCCGCGATCGCGCGAGCCTCGCCGAGACCGAAGTGCTGAACGTCGGGCCGCACCGGGAAATCCGCGACCGTCGCGATGAGATTGCGGTCGTTGAGGCAGAGCAGCTCGGTGGACAGCGCGGCGCGGGCGACCTCGATCTTGGGGAGCGGCTCGGCCTTGAAGCCTTCGACGACCAGGAGGTCGAGATCGTCGCGGACGTAGCGGGCGATGACCGCCTCAAGGCCGGCCTCTTTCTCGCCGTCGTCGATGACCGCGGTCTGCCCCCCGCCGGTGACGATCGTCTGGACCACGCCGGTCCGCCGGGCCCGGTAGCTGTCCTTCTCCGGCCGGTCGATCTCGAACCCCGCGTGGGCGTGCTTGAGGTACCCGACCCGCAGCCCCGGGGCGGCCAGGAGCGGGAGGACCGCCAGGAGCAAGGTGGTCT
>JANXXG010000388.1 GCA_025350745.1 Chloroflexota bacterium
ACACGGTTCGCATTCCTGCTCGCCACGCCGGTCATCCTCGGTGCCGGCGCGAAGACGCTGCTCGACGCCCGCAAGCTGTCGGGTCTGACGGCGCAGCTTGATGTGACCGTGATCGGCTTCGTCGTGTCGTTCGTGTCGGGGATCGCGGCCGTCGCGTTCATGGTGCGATATCTGCGCAGGCACTCACTGCACGTCTTTGCCGTCTACCGGGTCGCTCTCGCGATCGTCATTCTCGTCGCGGTCGCTCTGGGCGGGCTGCACTAGATGGATCTCGGCCTGAGCGGCAAGCGGGTCCTGGTCGCGGCGGCAAGCAAGGGCCTCGGCCGCGCGATCGCCACTGAATTCGTCGCAGAGGGTGCGCGCGTGGCGATCTGCTCGCGCGAACGCGAACGGATCGAACAGGTCGCGCGGGATATCGGCGCCGAGGTGGGCATCGCCGCCGACGTCAGCACCGATGCGGGCTGCCGTGCCTTTGTTCAGGGGGCTATCGCGTCGCTGGGGGGCATCGATGTCCTCATCGTGAACGCGGGCGGTCCCAAGCCGGGAACGTTCGGCGACCTCGACGACGCCGCGTGGCAGACGGCATTCGAGCTCACTCTGCTCTCGGCGGTGCGCCTCACCCGACTGGCCCTGCCGGAGCTCAAGAAGACGAAGGGGTCGATCGTGTTCTCGACGTCCACGTCGGTCCGGCAGCCGGGATCGCCGGCATACGGCACCCTCATGCTGTCGAACGGACTGCGTGCGGCGGTGCACGGCCTGCTGAAGACACTGGCGACCGAGCTGGCCCCTGACGGCATCCGGGTGAACGCGATCCCGCCTGGCCGGATCTCGACGGAGCGCATCGCTGAGCTCGACGCCGACACTGCGAAGCGCGAGGGCGTCGCGATCGAGAAGATCAAAGAGCGATTCGAGAAGAGCGTGATCCCGCTGGGACGCTACGGACGTCCGGATGAGTTCGCGGCGGCCGCCGTCTTCCTCGCGTCACCGAAGGCCTCCTACATAACGGGCGTCAGTCTCCAGGTCGACGGCGGGATGCTCACGAGCATGTGGTGATCGTCGCCGACCGACTCCGACCGGACACGTTCCGGCTGCCGGTCGAGAAGATCCGCGCCGGCTACAAGAGCGACATCTACTTCGCGCGGACCAAGCTGATCCTTGAGATGGACCGGCGCCGTGACCGGGTCACGATGCAGGTGTTCCAGAAACATCCGGCGGCGGTCATCGTGGGCACCGACCACACGCTCGCGATCCTGCACACCGGAACAGGCCAGTATCGCGACCGTCAGTCGAGCGACAAGCTGTTCGCGCAGTACCTGGACGCCGAGCGTCGCGCATACGCGCACTGGGCCGGGCTGCCTGCCAGCGGCGGCTGGGATGCGTACGCCGGGCTCGCCCGCGAGGTCTTCGAGATCTCGTTCGAGCTCGCATCGCTCTGGGAGCCGCAATGGCGCGACCTGCGGGTGCGCTCGCTCCGCGACGGCGAGATCGCGATGCCCGGCGAGCCGGTCATGCACATCGAAGGCGAGTACGGATCATTCGCGCACCTTGAGACCCTGTACCTCGGCGCGCTCGCAGAGGGCACTCGGGTCGCGACGAACACGCGTGATGTCGTGGCCGCCGCGAACGGGAAGCCGGTGATCATGTTCGGCGCGCGGCACCAGGCCCATGAGGCCCAGGCCGGCGCCGGCTACGCCGCGTACGTCGGCGGCGCCACGGGCGTCTCGACCGACGAGCAGGGCGAATGGTGGGGGTCGACCGGGCTCGGGACGGTCCCGCACGCCCTCATCGCGGTGTACGGCGGCGACACCACGGTCGCGACGCTCAAGTTCGATGAGTACATCAACCGCTCGCCCGCGATCGCGGTCGGCCATCTCACCGCAGCAGGCACGGCCGAGGGTCACGTGAACGTCACGAGCCTCGTCGACTTCGAGAATGACGTCGTCAGCACATCGCTCGGCGTCGCTCGGGCGCTCGGCGAGCGCCTCTGGGGTGTGCGCGTGGACACGAGCGAGGCGCTCATCGACGTGTCGATCCGGCGCGAGATCGAGACGCACCACGACGAGGGGGGCGAGACCCACGGCGTGACGCCTCGCCTCGTCCAGATCCTGCGGGACGCGCTCGATCGCGCGAGCCACGGCCACGTCCGCATCGTCGCATCGGGCGGCTTCGATCGCGAGAAGATCGCGCGGTTCGAGGCGCTCGGCGTGCCGGTGGATGTCTACGGCGTCGGCTCGGCCCTGGTGCACGGGACCGGCTTCGATCACACCGCCGACATCGTCCGGTTGAACGGCCGGCCGATCGCCAAGGTCGGGCGCGAGCTCCGCGAGAGCGCGCGGCTGCACGACGTCGACTGGAGCGCGCTCGTCGGGAAGCGCGCGGGCTGAGCGTGGAGCCCGCCGATCTGCTGACCCTCATCGTCGGCCTGGCCTTCGCGGGGTTCGCGAAGGGCACGACCGGGATGGGCCTTCCGCTGGTGGCAACTCCGATCCTCGCGGGCATCTTCGGGCCGAAGGCCGCGGTCGTCATCGTGACCATCCCGATCTTCGCCGCCAACTCGGTGCTCCTGATCCAGGGCTGGAAACGCCTCAACGTGCTGCGCGGCGTCGTGCCGATCATCGGCGCGAGCGCGGTCGGCACGATGCTCGGCGTGAATCTCCTCGCACTGCTGGATCAGCGGACCTTCGCGATCCTGATCGCGCTCATGGTGGTCGTGTTCCTCGCTCGCGGGGATCGCCTCATCGGCGACGATCCCGGCGCGACGCGCGCGAGGGTGCTCGGACCAGTCGTCGGCTTCGTCGGCGGACTGCTGCAGGGCACAACGTCGATCGCGAGCCCGCTCATCGGGTCGTTCTTCCACGCGCGAAAGATGGATCGTCACGCGTATGTGATCGTGCTGGCCGCGATCTTCGAGCTGAACGCCGTGATCCAGCTGGTGGGGTACTCGCTCCTTGGCCTCTACACGCCGGACATCCTGGCGATCGGGCTGCTTGGCCTCGTTCCCACGCTTCTGGCGCTGATGGTCGGCATCTACTTCCGCGCGCGCCTGGATCAGCGCCGATTCCGTCAGCTCATCGTCGTGCTGCTGGTGCTGAGCGTCGCGAACCTTCTCTGGCGGAGCTTCGGCGGCTAGGAACAGGCCGCGGTCGTCGCGCTAGAGGCCCTCTATAGACCGGTGCGGTCGCTTCCGGGACGGGCCGGCCCGACCTGCGGCGGCGGGAGGAGCGAGCGCCCGAGCCAGAGGCCCCAGAACGGCTGCAGCAGGAACGCGGTCTCGAGCAGCAACACCCCGCCATCGGTCGCGTCGTTGACCGAGCCGGTCGCCGTCGGGGACGGCAGGCCGCCCGCGCCGAAGAGCACATTCGCGAAGAACCAGAGCGCCCCCGTCGTAATACCGAACGCGAGCGGCGCGCGCGGGAGGTCGGTCTCAAGGAGCGCCACGCCCTCGGCCATGATCAGCCACACGCCGATCGCTCCGAGCACCGGGTAGTACGCGATCGTCTCCTGCTCGAACGTCAGGCGGCCCATCGCGGTCGAGATCTCAAGGAACGCCGATCCCGCGAACGCGACGAGCCCGAACGCGAATACGGCGGCGCTCACGATGGAGGCGTGGGTGCGCGACGAGCGATAGAACACGTAGGCCAGCGGGGCGAAGGACAGGGCCCATCCGACGCCGGCCGCGTTGTTCAAGAGACCCACGGCGCCGTTCGCCTTGGGATCGCCGCCCGACGTCATGAGCTGGGCGAGGGCCATGATCGCGTTCGCGTAGGCGGCGTAGGCCGCCCATCGACGGCTCATGCGGACCGTTGGGGCACGACGAGCCGTGGGCGGACCGCGGGCCGCGCCATGCGGACGGTCTGGTATGCGTACCGCACGTTGCGCTTCGTCGTTGCCGCGGCATGCTCGCCGTTCGCTGCGAGGACGATGATGTTCAGCCGTAGGCCGGGACTCTCGAGACCGTTGGCATCTGCGATCGCGCCGGTCGCGACCTGCTCCGCGGTGCGGCCCGCCGCGAGCCGATCGACCGCCGTCTTCGTGGTGACGTTTCGCAGCGCGAGCTCGCCGAAACCCGTGCATGCCGCGCCGCCGTGGCGCGAGTCCGAGTAGTGGCCGGCGCCGATCACCGGTGAGTCACCGATGCGCCCCGGGTATTTG
>JANXXG010000425.1 GCA_025350745.1 Chloroflexota bacterium
ACCCGCTGGGCCACCCATGGCCGGCCGACCGAGGCGAACGCGCATCCGCATGTCGACTGCAGCGGCGCGACCGCCGTCATCCACAACGGGATCATCGAGAACTTCCAGGCGCTCAAAGCGCCCCTCGTCGCGGCTGGCCACATCTTCACGTCGGAGACCGACACCGAGGTCGTCGTGCACCTTCTTGAGGACGAGCTGAAGGCCGGTCGTTCGCTCGAAGATGCCGCTCTCGCGGTGCTTCCGCGGCTCGAGGGCGCTGCGGCCCTCTCGTTCATCTCCGCAGCTGATCCGGGGAAGATCGTGGCTGCGAGGATCAGCAATGCCGGAGGCGTCATCGTCGGTCATGGGAAGGGCGAGAACTTCGTCGCGTCCGACATGACCGCCCTGATCGAGCACACCCGGGAGATGAGCTTCCTCGAAGCCGGTGACCTCGCCATCGTGAGTCCGCTGGGCGTCCGGTTCCGCCGGATCGCCGACGGCGCCGTCATCGAGCGTCCCGCGCGCACGATCGACCTCGATCCGATCGCGGCGGCCAAGTCCGGCTACAAGCACTACATGCTCAAGGAGATCTTCGAGCAGCCCCGGGCGATCTCCGACACGCTCCTCGGTCGGGTGGACCGGACGAGCGGCCGGGTGTTGTTCGACCAGGACCTCAAGATGAGCGAGTCGTACATCCGGGAGATCCCACGCATCACGTTCGTCGCGTGCGGGACGGCGTATCACGCGGCGCTCGTCGGGAAGTACCTGATCGAGCGTCTCGCGCGGATCCCCTGCGACGTCGAGATCGGCTCGGAGTACCGATATCGGGATCCGGTCGTCTCGAAGGGCCAGCTTGCGATCGCGATGACCCAGTCCGGGGAGACTGCGGACACGCTCGCGGCGATGTCGGAGGCGAAGAAGCGAGGTGCGCGGCTCCTCACGTTCGTCAACGTGGTCGGGAGCGAGGCCAGCCGCGTCTCCGACGACGTCATCTACCTCCACAGCGGGCCGGAGATCAGCGTCGCGTCGACGAAGGCCTACACGGCGATGCTCGTCGACCTCTACCTGTTCGCCATCTACCTTGCACAGCACCGCGGCACCGTCGAGCCGCAGGCGGCCGCGAAGCTGTTGGCCGAGGCGTTCCACCTTCCCACGCTGATGGACGCGGTACTGAGCGAGGAGCCGAAGCTCAAGGCGCTGGCGTACCGGTTCCACACGGCGAGCAACTTCCTTCACCTCGGCCGCGGCGCGAACTATCCGACCGCGCTCGAGGGAGCTCTCAAGCTGAAGGAGCTGAGCTACATCCACGCCGAGGGCACCGCCGCGGGCGAGATGAAGCACGGCACGAACGCGCTCATCGATAAGGACCTTCCTGTGGTGGCCATCGCATTGAAGGACTCGGTGTACAAGAAGATGCTGTCGAACATCCAGGAGGTCCGCGCGCGCGCCGGCATCGTCATCGCGCTCGCGACCGACGGGGACGACGAGATCCTGGCCCATGCGGACGAGATCATCCGGATCCCCGCGACGAACGAGCTGCTCTCACCAGCGCTCGCGGTGGTACCGCTGCAGCTGCTCGCCTATCACATCGCCGATCGCCGAGGGAACGACGTCGACCAGCCGCGCAACCTCGCGAAAGCGGTGACCGTTGAATAGCGAGGTCGGGAGCGAGGAGCGGCTTTGCCGCGACGAGCCGTTCTCGGCCCCCACGACCGGAGCAGCCGAAGGCGGCGAAGGGAGTAGGGATTAGATGGGAGAGACCAACGAAGTTGGGATCGACATCATCGAGACCATCCGGATCAAGGGCGTGCTCGACCGTCACGACGAGCGATTCCTGAAGCGCGTGTACACCGAGTGGGAGCGCGCATATTGCCGGCGCAACGTGCTGCACCTGTCGGGCCGGTGGGCCGCGAAAGAAGCGGTCTCGAAGGTCCTTGGTCTGGGCATCCGCGGCGTGGGCTGGCGGGAGATCGAGATCAGGCGGACGCCGCTCGGGCAGCCGATCGTGGCCCTCCACGGACGGGCGGAGGAGCGCCGGAGTGCCCTCGGTCTCTCGGCGCCGCTCGCGGTGAGCATCTCGCACATCCGCGACCTCGCGGTCGCCGTCGCGGTGGGCACCCGGGCAGGGTCGGCGTCCTGAGCGCCGCGCCGGAGGTGCGGTCCGCGCCCCTCGACGCGCGCGCGGTCCGTGCGGTC
>JANXXG010000077.1 GCA_025350745.1 Chloroflexota bacterium
GGCGGGCTCCTCCTTGGGTCGAAGGTGTCCGAGGAGATCGCCAAGATCCGCGAGCTCCCGACGGGCGTCGACCAGCGGTCGCCCGCGCGGCATCCGGATTTCATCGGTCCGGACGACATGATCATCAAGATCGAGGAGCTCCGTGAGGCGACGGACCATCGGGTGCCGATCTTCGTGAAGATGGGCGCGACACGGGTCTTCGATGACGTGAAGCTCGCGGTGAAGTGCGGTGCGGACGTGGTCGTCGTCGACGGCATGGAGGGTGGCACCGCGGCGTCGCCGGAGATCCTGCAGGATCACACCGGTATTCCGACGCTCGCTGCGGTCGTCGAGGCGCGCCGCGCGCTCGAGGACCTCGGGGTCTACGGCACGGTGCAGCTCATCATCGCCGGTGGGATCAAGAGCGGCGTCGATGTCGCGAAAGCGATCGCGCTCGGCGCGGACGCCTGCTACATCGGCACCGCGGCTTTGATCGCGCTGAATTGCAACCGGCCCATATTCATCGAGGACTACGAGAAGCTGGGCACGGCACCCGGCCGCTGCCACCACTGTCATACCGGCCGCTGCCCGGTCGGGGTCACGACACAGGATCCTGAACTGATGGCCCGGCTCCCGATCGACGAGGCTGCCGAACGCGTCGCGAATTTCCTCCTGGCGATGACGCTCGAGGTCCAGATGATCGCGCGGGCCTGTGGCAAGGCGAACGTCCACGACCTCGACCCCGATGACCTGCGCGCGCTCACCATCGAAGCAGCGGCGATCACCGGTATCCCGCTCGTCGGCACCAACTGGGTCCCGGGACGGGGTCTGTAACGTGTCGTTCCTCGTGCCCTGCCCGCAGTGCGGGCCGCGCGATGTGTACGAATTTCGCTTCGGTGGCGAGACCCTGCGACGTCCGTCCCCCGACGCGACGCCCCTGGTCTGGACGAACTACCGGTACATGCGGGTCAACCGGGACGGCAACGCCCGGGAGTGGTGGTTCCATCGTCTCGGCTGCCGGCGGTGGTTCGTGACGGAGCGCGACACCGTGCGCAACGTCGTGTCCGCGTCCGGTTGGGCGACCGGTGACTGACGAGCGTCTTCCCCCCGCCGACGGCGAGGTCATCGATCGCGGGTCGCGGCTCCGCTTCACCTTCGACGGCAAGGGTCACTCCGGACATCCGGGCGACACGATCGGGAGTGCCCTCGCCGCTCGAGGCGTTCGGATGCTCAGCCGCAGCTTCAAGTACCACCGGCCGCGCGCGCTGTTGTGCTGCGACGGCCGGTGCCCGAACTGCCTCGTCGAGGTCGATGGGATCCCCAATGTTCGAGCCTGCACCGCCCCGCTGCGTGAAGGTCAGCGGGTCCGGAGCCAGAATGCCTGGCCGTCGCTCGCATTCGACGTCCTCGCGATCACCGATCGTCTCGACCGGCTCCTTCCGATCGGTTTCTACTACAAGACGTTCTATCGACCCCGACGGCTGTGGCCGCTGTACGAGAAGGTGCTCCGGCGTGTCGCCGGCCTTGGTCGGGTCGACATCACTGCGCGGCCGGACCTGGCACCGCGGACGCGGCACCTTCACTGCGACGTCGCCGTGGTCGGCGGCGGGCCCGCAGGCTGCATTGCCGCGCTCGAGGCGGCGGCGGCCGGTGCACGCGTGGTGCTCGTCGATGATCAGCCGGCCCTCGGCGGCCACCTCCGCTCGCGCTCCCTGCCGGTCCATGGAGACGCGCGGATCGAGGGCCTCTCGGGCACCCGGGCTGCCCAACGGCTCGGCGAGCTGATCGCCGAACAGCCGGGCATCGAGACGCTCATCGCTGCGACCGTATTCGGCATCTATGAAGGCACCCTCCTGGGCGTCAATCAGGGTCAGACGGTCGCCAGGATCCGAGCCAAGCGCATCGTCATCGCGACCGGAGCGCACGAGCGACCGGCACTGTTCGACGGCAACGACCGTCCTGGGATCATGCTCGGCACGGCCGTCCTGCGGCTCGCCCGGCTCCACGGCGTCCGGTCGGGCCATCAGGTCGTCGCCATCGTCGACGACGGCTATGGCTGGTCGATCGTCGCCGAGCTGGTCGCAGCCAGGGTCGCGCTGACCGCGGTCATCGACATCGGTTCCGGCCTGCCGACCCCGGAGCTCCCGCCCGGGATCGAGGTGATCCGCGGAGCGGCGATCCTCGAGGGGACCGGTTCCCGCCGGGTCACCGGCTTGCGGATCCGTGTCGGTGCGGCCGAGCGGCTCGTCCCGTGTGACGCCGTCGCGGTCTCGCTGCGTCCAGAGCCGGCCACCGGTCTCATTGCCCAGGACGGGGGCGAGCGTCGCTACGACGACCGGATCGGCGAGTTCGTCGCCGCGCGCCTGAGCGACGCGGTGAGCGTCGCGGGCGATGTCGAGGGGATCCACGATGACGCCCACACGATGGCCTCGGGCGCGCTCGCGGGGCTCGAAGCGGCGGTGGCGATCGGCCTCGGGACCCAAGACGCCATTGCCGCGGCGCGCACGCACCGTGCCGCCTGCCGAGCGTCGGCGTTGGCCCGCCACGGCCGGCCCGTGGCGCTCGATGCGCCGGGCGGCCGCAAGCAATTCGTCTGCCTCTGCGAGGACGTCACGGTGAAGGAGATCGCTCAGGGCATCGAAGAGGGTTTCGAGGACCTTGAGACGTTGAAGCGCTACAGCACGCTCACCATGGGCCCGTGCCAGGGGAAGATGTGTCAGGGGCTCGCGACCCGTCTTCGTGCGACGCTGACCGGGGAGACGCTCGCCGCGGCGAAGCTCACGACCGCGCGCCCTCCGTTCCAGCCGGTCAGTCTCGCCGCGCTCGCGGGTCCGCACCTCGAACCCGTCCGCCGTACGGCGATGCACGGCCGGCACGCGGCGCTCACCGATCGGTGGATCGACATGGGCGATTGGAAGCGGCCGCACATCTACACGAGCGTCGAAGAGGAGTGCCGGGCCGTTCGCGAGCGGGTCGCGATCATCGATGTCAGCACGCTCGGGAAGCTCGAGGTCGCCGGGGCCGATGCCGGGTCCTTCCTGGATTGGCTCCATCCGAACCGGTTCAGTGATCTCAAGATCGGCCGGGTCCGCTACCGCGCGATGTGTGACGACGCCGGCATCGTGCTCGACGACGGGACCGTCGCCCGCCTCGGCGATACCCGCTTCTTCCTCTCGACGACGACCGGCACGATCGACGCGATGGAGCAGTGGCTCACCTGGTGGCTCGCGGGAACGGACCGTGACGCCCGGGTCACGAACGTGACAGCTCAGTATGCCGCCGTGAATCTGGCCGGTCCGCGGTCCCGCGAGGTCCTTGAACGTCTCACCGAGACCGATGTTTCGAAGGCAGCGCTCCCGTATCTTGCGGCGACCGAGGCGCCGGTCGCCGGGGTGCCCGCCATCATCCTGCGGATCGGATTCGTCGGCGAGCTTTCATACGAGATCCACGTTCCATCCGACTTCGGCGGGTATCTCTGGGATCAGCTCACGGCGGCGGGCGCCGACCTCGGCATCACGCCGTTCGGCGTCGAGGCCCAGCGCGTTCTGCGCCTCGAGAAACAGCACGCGATCGTGGGGCAGGACACCGACGGTCTCTCCAATCCCGTCGAGTCGGGAATGTCATGGCTGGTGAAGGCGGACAAGGATGACTTCGTCGGCCGGGAGGCCATCGCCGCGGTCACGGCGCGTGGACCGCAGCAGATGCTCGTCGGCTTCGAGCTTCCAGAGCGGACGGTCCCCGAGGAGGGGGCCGCCGTCATCCGCGACGGCCGCCTCGTCGGCCGCGTCACGAGCTCGAAATGGAGCCCGTATCTCGGCAAGACGATCGGCATGGTGAGCATCCCGATCGAACAGGCCGCCGACGGCAGCGAGATCGAGATCCGGCTCCCGGTCGGCACCGTGCGGGCACGGGTCGCCACGAAGCCGTTCTACGATCCGGCCGGCCTTCGGCTGCGCATGTGATCGTCGCGACATCGCGATCCCCGATCCGCCGCAGTCCCATTCACGCGATCCACGAGTCGCTCGGCGCGCATTGGCCGGCCTCGGGTGCGCTTTGGCCATCCGCCTACGGTGATCCCGCGGCCGAGCGCGCAACCTCGCGTTCGGCTGCGGTGATCGTCGACGTGGGCCCCCTCGACAAGTACTCCGTGAAAGCGGCGAGCGCCGCCCGGGTGCTCGCTCCGCTCGGCTTGCCGTTCGCTGCCACCGAGCTCTTGCCCGGGGGTCCGGGTGGCAGCACCTTCGATGTCTGGGGCGTCGCCCCGGACGAGGCCCTTCTCATCGGGGCCGCCCCGACCGCACCGCCGACCGTCCCGAACGCGATCGTGACAGACCTCTCCTCCGGCCTCAGCGCGCTTGCGCTCGTGGGTCCGCGGTCCCGGTCGATCCTCGAGGAGCTCACGTCCCTGGACGTGGCCGATCGCGCGTTCGTCGATCGCGCGATCGCCTCGGCCCCGCTCGCCAACGTCCGCGTCATCATCGCTCGTCATGATCTTGTCGGCCGAACGCGCTTTGTCATCCTCGTGGATCGCGATCTCGCCGAGTACGTCTGGGCCTCGACGCTCGCGGTCGGTGCTCGCCATGGGCTTCAGCCCGGGGGCGCAATGGTGCTGGCCGACTGATGCTTGCGCTATTCCGCCGTGACCGAATGTGGAAGGCGGCGCGGCCCCTTCGTCAGCGTTATGACGTGGCGATCGTCGGGGGAGGGGTGCACGGCGTGGCCATCGGGTACGAGCTGGCAAAGCGCGGCGTGAAGGACGTCGTCGTGCTGGAGCGTGCCTATGTCGGTTCCGGTGCGAGCGGCCGGAACACGGCCATCATCCGGTCGAACTATCGGACGGCCGAGGGCGTCGCGTTCTACAACGAGTCGTTGCTCATGTACGAGCGACTGTCGAGTGAGCTTGACTACAACGTTCTCTTCAGCCAGCACGGCCACATGACCTTCGCTCACACGGAGTCGGCGATCGCCGGTCTCCGGGTGCGCGCCGAAGCCAATCAATTGAATGGCGTCGATAGTCGGGTCATCGGCCGCGACGAGATCCGTCAGCTG
>JANXXG010000083.1 GCA_025350745.1 Chloroflexota bacterium
GCCCGGAGCCGGGGTCATCGCGCGGATGCGGCGCTCCAACGCCTCCGCCGCCTCCGTGAAGCGCAGCTCGCCGTCGGCGCTCGTGAGCTTCGGCGCCCACGACGCGGCGGCTTCGTCCTGGGGGACCGCGGTCTTCCGCCCCGCCAGGAACGGACCGAGCTCGCGCTCGAGGAGCGCCCCACCGAGCTGCGCGAGCCGCATCGTGAGCTCGCCCGCGGTCTCGCCGGCAGCGATCTCGGTCCGCGCGCTCGCGATGATCGGTCCGCGATCAAGGCCGGCGGTGCCCTGCATGAGCGTGATGCCCGTCTCAGCGTCGCCGGCGAGGATCGCGTGGGCCACCGGGGATGCTCCACGCCAGCGCGGCAGCAGGGAGGCGTGCACGTTGATCGCGCGGCCATCCGCGGCGTCGATGAGCCTCCGCGGGATGAGGTTCCCGTACGCGGCCCAGACCAGCGCATCCGGCCGCAGCTCCAGCACCGGCGTGGCGGCCTCGCTGTTCAGCAGCACCGGCTGTAGCAGCGCGATCCCGAGCGCGACCGCGCGCTCCTTGACCGGTGATGGCGCCAGCCGGCCTCGATCGCCCGGCCGATCCGGCTGGGTGACGACACCGACCAGCGCGACCTCGTCACGCGAGGCCATCGCAACGAGCGCGTCGAGCGACGGCACCGCGAACGCGGGTGTGCCGAGGAAAATGACTCGTGGCGTCAGTGCGAAGTCGCTCGCTCCATTTCGTCGCGCGTGTGACCGGACACCGAGAGGTGCGGCTCGCCCGGCTCGTCGGGCTCGACGGGGAACAGGTCCTTTCGGGTCCGGAGGCGATCGACGTACAGCACCCCGTTCGTGTGGTCGGTCTCGTGGAGCATGCACTGGGCCCCGAGGCCCTCACCCTCGATCGTGAACTTTTTGCCGGTGATGTCCACTGCCGTGACGCGCGCGATCAAGGGACGCTCGAGCATCCCATAGAGGCCACGCACGGAGAGACAGCCTTCGCTCATCTCGTCCACTTCGGCGCTCTCGTAGTCGACCTCGGGATTGACCGCCACGATCCCCACCTCGTCGACGTCGATGATGATCACGCGGAGCGGCACGCCGATCTGCTGAGCGGCGATGCCGATCCCGTGCGCTTCGACCATCGAGGCGAACATCCGCTGGACCATTGGCTCCAGCTCTTTCTTGTCCAGGCGCGGCTTCTTTCCGGGCGCGTGGAGCACCGGGTCACCGACCTGGCGGACCTCGACGGCGTGCTTCGTGAGGAACGCGGGCGCGGACCAGCGCTCGCGGCGTCCCCGATCGATCGTCCAGGGTGATCCCTTCGTGACGACGACCCGAGGGTCATGCGGCTGGGAGTCCGGGCCGTCGTCGTCGTCATCCGGCTCGACGACCGCTCCTTCACTTTCCATGGCGTCACGCTATCCGAGCAGGGTCATCGGGTCCACGTCAACGGTCCACTCCGCGCCCACGTCGACGCGATCCAGCACCGCCGTCGGATGGTCACCTCGAAGGACCAGCTGTGCTCGATAGCTGCCTGCGCGCTTCGCGGCGAAGGCGGGCGCGGGGCCGAGCACCTCGGCGTCGTCCCGGGCCTCGGCCCGGAGAGCAGCGGCCAGCTCGGTGGCGCGACGCTCGACGGTGACCTCCTTGGCGGCAGCGGTCTGGAGGAGCACGAGCCTGCCGAACGGCGGATAGCCGAACCGCTTGCGGGCCATGAGCTCCTGCTCCGCGAACGTGGCGTAGTCGTGGGCGGCCGCGGCGCGGATCGCGTAGTGCTCAGGGAGGTAGGTCTGCAGCACACCTTGGCCGCCGACGGTGCCGCGCCCCGAACGACCGAGCACCTGCGTGAGGAGCTCGAAGGTGCGTTCGGCGGCGGTGAAATCAGGGAGATTCAGCTGGGTGTCCGCATTCACGATCCCGACGAGGGACACACCAGGGAGGTCGAAGCCTTTTGCGACCATCTGCGTCCCGATGATCACCTGGGCCTCACCGCTCCGCATCCGCTCGTACATCGCGGCGTGCGCGCCCTTCGCCTTCACGGCATCCCGGTCGAGCCGTGCGATCCGCGCCTCGGGCACGGCGGCCCGGACGTCCTCTTCGACCCGCTGCGTCCCGACGCCGAGATGCCGGATGCGTCGCGACCCGCACTGCGGGCACACCGCGGGCGCGCGCGGCACCTGCTGGCCGCAGCGATGGCAGACCAGGCGGCCGTCGGCGTGCAGCGCGAACGGGATCTCGCACGCGGCGCACGGAACGACGTAGCCGCAGTCGCGGCACAGCACGACGGTCGCGAACCCGCGGCGATTCAGATACAGGATCGCCTGCTCACCTTTCGCGACGGTCTTCTTCAGAGCCGCGCGCAGCACGCCGCTCAATGTCGATCGATTGTTCGCCTTGAGCTCGAGGCGAAGGTCGACGACGGTGGTCTTCGGCAGCGGAAGGTCCATGACGCGATCGGGGAGCGTGAGCAACGTCAGCGCGCCCGACGTCGCCGCGGCGTAGGTCACGACGCGCGGTGTGGCGCTCCCGAGAACGACCGCCGCGCCGGTGAGTCGTCCGAGCTCGAGCGCCGTGTCCACCGCGTGATAGCGCGGCGCGCTTTCCTGTTTGTACGTCGGCTCCTGCTCCTCGTCGACGACGATCAGCCCGACCCGGGCCAGCGGGGCGAACAGTGCCGAACGCGAGCCGACGACGACGTCGGCCGTGCCGTCGAGGACCCGCCGCCACTCGTCGTAGCGTTCTCCGGCCGACAGGGCGCTGTGTAAGAGAGCGACCCGATCGCCGAATCGGGCGACGAAGCGCGCGACGACCTGCGCGGTCAGCGCGATCTCGGGCACCAGCACGATGGCACCCTGGCCGCGCGAGAGCGCCTCGGTCGTCGCCCGGAGATACACCTCGGTCTTCCCGCTGCCGGTGACGCCGTGGAGCAGGAAACCGCGACCGGTGCCGATCGCCGCGTTGATCGCGGCCATCGCCGGGGCCTGGGCGACCGTCGCCGTTGCATCGCGCGCCGGGTCGTCCTCGCTGAGCCTGAACTCGACGGGGATCCGCCGCACCCCGCGGGATCCCCGCGTCGCGAGGCCGCGCGAGGCGAGGCTCTTGGCCGCCTCGAGGGTGCCGCCGGCCTGGGCCAGGTCATCGCCGCTCACCGCGCCGGCGGCGAGGGCGCGCAGGGTCACGAGCTGGCGCGCGCCGAGCCGCGGAACGCCGGTACGGAGCGCCTCATGACCCGCGGCCGCGATCGCGAAGATCGCCTCGGTGCGCTCACCGCGTGCCGTCGGGAGGCCGGCGCGGGCACGAGCCGCGAGGGCGGGCGGGAGCATTGCGCGGACCGCGTCGGCCATGCCGCACCGATACGTCGCCGAGATCCACCGCGCGAGCGCCAGCTGACGCTCGGAGAGGAGCGGCACCGGATGCACGAGGCCGTCGAGCGGCTTGAGCTTCACGTCGCGATCGGCGGGCGCGCCGAGCCCGACGACGACGCCGTGGACCGCACGCGATCCGAACCCCGCGCGTACGAGGTGGCCAGGGCGCGCGTCGACCCCATCCGGGACGCTGTAGGTGAACGTGCGCGCGGGGCCGCGAAGGCCGGCGAAGACGGCGACCTCCGCCGTGCGGATCACGTCGTTAGAGCTCGAAGTGCCGCGGCCGCTTCGCCTCGTTCTCGATGATCGAGGAGATCTCATCGACCGTCTCGTCGATCTTGCCGTCGTCGTTGACCACGACGTAGTCGTACTCCGGCGCGGCGGCCATCTCGATCTCGGCGTTCCGCAGCCGGAGCTCGAGCTGCTCGGTGGTCTCGGTGCCACGAGCAAGGAGCCTGCGGCGCAGCGAGTCCACCGACGGCGGCATGATGAAGATGGTCAAGACCTCCGGGAGCAACGCCTTGATCTTCCGCATCCCTTGCGGCTCCGGCTTGACGATGACCACGCGATGCGCATGGAGCGTGTCTGCGAGCGCGTCGCGCCGCACACCCTTGAAGTCTCCATGCACCATCGACCACTCGAGGAAGTTCCCCGCCTCGATCTCTTCCCGGAACTTCTCGGGCTCGTAGAAGAAATAGTGCTGGCCATGCACCTCGCCCGGCCGGGCCTTCCGGCTCGTCGCCGTCACGTACACGACCGCATCGGGAACCTTCGCCAAGAGGCGGTCGATGACGGTGTCCTTCCCCGCCCCGGAGGGTGCGGAGATGATGACCAGGAGACCGCGGCCGTCGATGCTCAGCGCGCGAGCTCGAGCTCTTTGAATGGTGGGATCGGTGAGACCGGAGCCCCGAGGGTCGTCAGGAGCTGACGCAGGTCGGCCGCGAGCGGCGCGGTGAACGTCTTGGGTCCGGCGTGGGGCAGATTCACCGACAGCCGCCAGGCGTGAAGGAACTGCCGGTGCAGGTCGTCGCGCTCCTTGCCTTTCCGTCCGTACACCGGGTCGCCAACGATAGGGAGTCGCGCGTATGCGAGGTGGACCCGGATCTGGTGGGTCCGCCCGGTGAGGGGTCGGACATGGACCAGCGCCCGCCGCTGCGCCCCGGTGCCGTACGACGCGATCCGCACGAAGCGGGTCGTCGAGTCCCGACCGCCGGCGCGCACGACCATCCGCCGGCGGTCGAAGGTGTCGCGGGCGATCGGCGCTTCGACCACGACCGGCTGATCCCCGGGATCTCCCCACACCAAGGCGATGTATTCCTTCTCGAACTTTCGCGCTTGGAGCTGGCGCGCCAGCGCGAGGTGGGCGACGTCGTTCTTAGCGACGATCATCACCCCGCTCGTGTCCTTATCCAGCCGGTGGACGATCCCGGGCCGCGCCGCGGCCCGTCCGGTGTCCGCGGTGATCTTCCCCACGACGGCGTTCACGAGCGTGCCGCTGGCGTGCCCATGGGCAGGATGGACGACCAGACCCGCCGGCTTGTTGACGACGAGCACGTCGTCGTCCTCGTATATGACATCGATCGGAATGTCCTCACCGATCAGGGACAGCGCTGGCTGGGCATCGGGCACGTCGACGACCACGTCCTCGCCGGCGTGGATCTTGTACGACGGCTCCACCTGGGCGCCGTTCGCCGTGATGTGGCCGTCCCGCGCGAGACGCTGGATGGCGCTACGGCTCAGCTGGGTCCGCGCGGCGAGGAACAGGTCGATCCGTTGACCCGCGACATCGGACTGCAGCTCGAGCCGCTCGCTCATGCGATCGCTCGGGTCTGCCGGCGTTCTTTCCACCACAGCAGGACGGTCACCGCGATGATCCCGACGACGATCGACGAATCCGCCACGTTGAACGACCAGAAGCGCACGCCACCCGGGATCCCGACATCCACGAAGTCGACGACGTAGCCCTGACTGACGCGGTCGACCAGATTCCCGATGGCGCCCCCGAGCTGCATGCCAAGCGTCGCGGAGACGAGAAGGGAATTCGCAGCGAGGCGGCGGTAGTAGTAGACGATCGCGAACACGGCGACCACCGAGAGGATCGACAGGAATGTCGTCCGCTCGGGCAGCAGTCCGAACGCAGCGCCGCTATTGGTGACGTGGCTGATCCGGACCCACTCCCCGATGACATCGACCGACCGGCCCACCTCCAGGTTCGTCTCCACCGCGATCTTCGTGATGCGGTCGAGGACGAACACCACGCCGGCGACAGCCGCGACCAGGGCGATGCGACGGGGGGTCACATCAAGATGCTATCGGGGATCACCCGCCCGGCTTGGTGACCATGAGGATGATGATCACGACCAGCATCGCGGTGATGATCGGGCCGGTCTGGGCCACCTTCTTCGCCGTCGCGATGAACTCCGGCGTCGGAGGACCCGCCTTCCCGATGGCGATCATCCGCTCGAGGCGACCGTTCTGAAGGACGATGGCGAGGTAGAAGGCGATCGCATAGATGACGAGTGCGATCCAGAGCCAGTAATGGCTGAAGAAGTTGACGTTGTAGCCGGAGACGAAGATGAGCGCCAGCCCGCTGAGCGGCTGGAACCCCATCGCGACCGGTACGGTCAGCTTCTTCTCGATGGCGTGCATCGCCTCCAGCAGCGCCAGCCCACCCTGTGGGCCGGCTTTCCCCGCCATCGGGCCGAGGATGGCGAACGTGAACGTCGGCCCGAAGCCGATGATCGCACCGGCGACATGGATGAGCAGCAGGATCGCGACAAGCACGCTGGTGTCCACGCGTGACCCTCCTCAGCGGTGTGGGCGAAGACTACGCGGTGACCATGCCCCCGTCGACGATGAGCACCTGGCCGGTGATGTACGCGGCCTCGTCCGAGGCGAGGAACGCGATCGCATTCGCGACGTCCTCCGGCGTGCCGAACCTGCCGAGGGGTATCTGCTTCAACATCGCGTCCTGCACGTTCTGCGGGACGATGCTGGTCAGGTCCGTCGGGACGAACCCCGGAGCGACCGCGTTCGCGGTGATGTTCCGCGTCGCCATCTCCCGGGCGGTCGTCTTCGTGAACGCGATGAGGCCGGCCTTCGCCGCGCTGTAGTTCGCCTGCCCGGCGTTGCCGATGACACCCGAGATGGATGCCACGTTCACGATCCGCCCGCCGCGCTGCTTCATCATCGGCCGGAGCGCGGCCTTCGTGACGAGGAAGGCGCCCCGAAGGTTCAGGTCCAGGACGGCGTCCCAATCCTCAGCCGACATCCGCAGGAGCAGGTTGTCCCGCGTGATACCCGCGTTGTTCACCAGGACGTCAAGCCTTCCGTCGCCGAACGCGAGCGACTCCTTGACCACGCGCTCCGCATCGGCGTCGAGGGAGACGTCACCCTGGATCAGAGCGGCCGTCGAACCCGCCGCCTCGACGGCCCGTTTCGTCTCCTCGGCCGCAGCGATGTTGCCCTTGAAGTTGATGGCGATGCGCGCGCCGTCCCTGGCCAGCCGGACCGCGGTCGCGCGGCCGATCCCTCGGCCTGCACCGGTCACCAGCGCTGTCTTGCCCGAGAGCCCCGCCATCAGGCCCTGGTGAAGATGAGCGTCGCGTTGTGACCGCCGAAGCCCATCGAGTTGGAGAGCGCTGTCGTGATCTGCGCCGTGCGGGGCGTGTTCGGGACGTAGTCGAGGTCGAGCGCCGGATCTGGCGTCGTGTAGTTGATCGTCGGCGGCACGCGCCCGTCACGCATCGCGAGGAGACAGGCGATCGCCTCGAGCGCTCCGGCGGCGCCCAGCAGATGCCCGGTCATCGACTTCGTGGACGACACGAGCACCTTGTAGGCGTACTCGCCGAAGACCTGCTTGATCGCGGCCGTCTCCTCGCGGTCGTTCGGCTGCGTCGAGGTGCCGTGGGCGTTGATGTAATCGATCGCCGTCGGCTCGAGCTTTGCGCCGGCGAGGGCCATCTTCATGGAACGCGCGTTGCCTTCGCCCTCCGGCGACGGAGAGGTGATGTGGTACGCATCCGCGGTCGCGCCGTACCCGATGAGCTCCCCGTACATGTGGGCTCCGCGGGCGAGGGCGTGCTCCCGTTCTTCCAGGATCACCACGGCGCCGCCCTCCGAGAGCGTGAACCCGTCGCGATCCTTGTCGAACGGACGCGAGGCATGCTCAGGATCGTCGTTGCGGCGCGACATGGCGTGCATCGTGGAGAACGCGCCGATCGCGAGCGGCAGGACAGCGGCCTCGGCGCCACCGGCCACCATCACGTCGGCCTGACCGCGGTCGATGATCGATGCGCACTCCCCGATGGAGTGCGCGCTCGAGGCGCACGCCGACACGTGGGTGAGATTGGGACCCTTCAATCCGAACTGCATCGAGACCTGGGCGGAGCCCGCGTTGGCCATCAGCATCGGAACGAGGAACGGCGAGAGCCGGCTCGGGCCACGCTTCTCCATGAGCAGCACCTGCTCGACGAGCGTCTCAAGACCGCCGACGCCGGTCGCGATGGAAACTCCGATGCGCTCGGGCTCCTTCGTGAGGTCGAGCTTGGAGTCCGCGAGCGCCATGGAGGCGGCCGCCGCCGCGAACTGCGCGAAGCGGTCCGTCCGGCGGGCGTCCTTGCGGTCCATGTACTTCGTCGGGTCGAAGTCCTTGACCTCGCCGGCCATCTGCGACTCGTACGGGCTTGGATCGAATCGGGTGATCCGGCCGATGCCCCCGCGGCCATGCATCATCGAGTCCCAGGTCTCGTCGACCGTGTGGCCGATGGGTGTGACGGCGCCGACGCCGGTGACGACGATCCGCTTCTGCACGCCTTAGGAGACCTTGGCGCGGATGGCGCGGATCGCCTCGCGGATCGAGGGCGGATCCGAGATGTTGACCAGCTTGACGTCGGCGATCCGCTTGACCAATCCGTTCACGACCTGACCCGCGCCGATCTCGACGAACGTCGACGCTCCTCGCTCGGCCATGAAGCGGACCGAGCGAAGCCACTCGACGCGCTGCGAGAGGTGCCGGACGAGCGCCTCGGGGATGAACGCACCGCTCTGGTACGGAGCGCCGCTCGTGTTCGCGACGACCGGCACGACCGGATCGCGGAACGTGATCGTGCGCATGAACGACGCGAGGTCCCCGCCGATCGCGCCCATCGCCGGGAAGTGGAACGGACCGGAGATCCGGAGCCGGACCACCTTGCGCGCGCCCTGGCGGGTCAAGGCCTCGCTCACCTTCGCGACCGACTCGTCATCTCCGGCGATCGTGACCTGGGCCGGCCCGTTGTCGTTCGCCACGACGGCACACCCTTCAGGCACGGTCGTCGCGATGACCCGTTCGACGTCGGCGGCCGAGAGGCCGATGACCG
>JANXXG010000087.1 GCA_025350745.1 Chloroflexota bacterium
CGGGCGTTCGCGAGCGCGATCGCCGCGTGCACCGCGAACCCCTCGAGCGCGTCGCGCTCCGAGCTGTCGAACGGTCGCACCTGGGTCCGCCCGACATTCAGCACCGCGGCGATCTCGCCCTGCACGAGCACCGGGATCGCGATGGCGCTGCGAAGACCGAGGTCGATGACCGCCTGGGGCGCGTCCGGCAGGAGCCGATAATCGTCGACCGCGACGGTCGAGCGCGTTGCCACGACCTTGCCGACGATCCCGGCCGTGGCCGGCGCGTGCACGCCGATGACCCGCGTGCCGATCCCCGCACCGGCGATGATCAGGAACTCCTTTCCCCGGTGGACGTTGAGCGTCGCGTGCTCCGCCGGCACGAGCTCGAGGGCGTGCCGCGGGATCGAGGACAGGACCAGATCGGCGTCGGTCTCGGCCGCGACCTCGGCGGCGGCCGATGCGAGCAGCTTCGCTCGACGGAGATTGCGCACGGCGCGCTCCTGCTCGGCGCGATACGAGGTCACGATGACCCCGGTCACGAGCATCACCAGACCGACGACGATGACCTCGCGGAGGATCGCCCGCGGGTCGAGCGGTACCCCGAGATCGGTGGCGACAAGCTGCTTGGCAAAGACCGCGAGGAGGAAGACCGCGCCACTGACCGCGATCCCGGCGCGGCCGAGGCGGAACTGCACGAGCGCCGCAGCGATCAGGACGAGGGCAAAGGCAATGCTGTTGGGGTCGGCCGCGGTCGCGACGAGCCAGAGGGCCGTGATCAGCAGATCGGCGAGGACCAGACCGATCGGCGCGGTGGACACCGTGAACGGCCGACCGCGGGCCGTCTGGGCGATCCAGCTGTAGACGATCGTCCCGAACACGATGGCGAGCGCGGGAACAGTGATCGCCGGCACGATCCGACTGCCGCTCGCGACCCAGCCCGCGCCCGCGACGAGGGCGAACAGCCGCCCATAGATCAGGGGGTCGCTCGGGACAGCGCGTCCGAGCCGTTTCACTCGGCTCACCGTACGAGCGGTGCGACCGCTACGGGTATCAGCCGCGGGCCGCTCCCTCACGCGGTACCGATCCGGCAGGGAACGCCCGGAAGGCGCCGTCACGGACGCGCAGACCGACGGCCGCGCCGGCCGGCTGCAACGGTACGCCGCGCTCCATCGGGACCGTCGCCTGGAGCTCCACGCCGCCGGCCAGCAGCTGGTAGAGGGCCGAACCCCCGAGGAAGCTCGATGCGACCACCGTCCCGGCGATCGCTCCGTCGGCACCAGCGGGCACCACGTGGACCTCCTCCGGCCGGATCATGACGTCGACCTGATCCCCTTCCGCATAGACCCCGGGCGCGAACGAGGTCGGCCGTGACGCACCGAGCGTCTCGACGATCAGCGTGTCACCCCGCCGCCCGCGGATGATGCCTGCGGTGAAGTTCGCGTGACCGACGAACGCCGCCACGAGGCGGTCAGCGGGCTCCTCGTAGATCTCACGTGGCGTCCCCAGCTGCGCGATCCGGCCGCGGTCCATCACGGCGATCCGGTCCGCGAGCGTCATCGCCTCGGCCTGGTCGTGCGTGACGTACAAGCTCGTGATGCCGACCCGCTGCTGGAGGGTCCGGATCTCGAGGCGCATCTGCTCGCGCAGCTTGGCGTCGAGGTTCGAGAGCGGTTCGTCGAAGAGCAGGAGCTTCGGCTCGAGGATAAGCGCCCGCGCCAGAGCGACGCGCTGTTGCTGACCACCGGAGAGCTGCTGCGGCCTGCGGTCCCCAAGACCCTCGAGACCGACCAGTTCGAGCGCTGCATGGACCTTGTCCCGCAGAGCCTGGCCGCCGACCCGGCGGACCCGCAGTCCGTAGCCGACGTTCTCGAAGACGGAGAGGTGCGGGAACAACGCGTAGCCCTGGAAGACCATCGTCGCACCGCGCCGGTCGGGCGGGAGGACGTCGATCCGCTTCCCGCCGAGCTCGATCGTGCCTGCGGACGGATCCTCGAAACCAGCCACCATCCGCAGCGTGGTCGTCTTGCCGCAGCCGCTGGGTCCGAGAAGGGCGACCAGCTCACCCGCCCCGACCTCGAGGTCGATGCCATCGACCGCCACGGTGCCGTTGGGGAAGCGCTTCTCGAGGTGCCGCAGGACGAGATCCGCGGTCATGCCCCGACCTCGATGGGTGCCTTGCCGAAGACGCGGTTCAAGGTGATCACGGCCGCGAGCACGATCACGATGAGGATCGTCGAGTACGCGGCCCCTGAGCCGAGGCGTTGGGCATCGATCTCATTCAGGATCTGCGACGTCATGATCCGCCAGTTCGGGGTGACGAGGAGGGCGATGGTCGACAGGGTCGTCATGTTGCGAGTGAAGCTGAAGATCGCGCCGCTCAGGACGGCCCGCCGGACGAGCGGCAAGGTGATGCGCCGGAAGGTGGTCGCCGCGCCGGCACCGAGGTTCGCCGAGGCCTGCTCGAGGGACGGATCGATCTGAAGGAGCGCCGCGACCGTGGTCCGCAGGGACACCGGCGCCGTGCGGATCACGAACGCGATGATGAAGATCACCGCGGTACCGCTGAGCAAGAATGGTCGGTGGTTGAACGCGAGAAGGATCCCGAGGCCGAGGACGATCCCGGGGGCCGCGGCGCCGAGCATGACGACGTAGTCGAACACGGTCCGGCCGGGCACCTTTGTCCGGACGACCAGGTACGCGGTCGCGAGTCCCAGGAGGGCCGCGATCGGGGCGGCCACCGCCGACAGGAACGTCGTGTCCGTCATGGCGCGAGTCCCGATGCCGCCGAGCACGAACTTGAAGTTGTCGAGCGTCACGGTGTTGTCGATCCCGAGCAGCTTCGTGAACGCGCCCGCGAGCACCGTGAGGTACAGGAGGAGCACGAGGACCGCCACCGTGCCGGTGACGACGAGCAGGCCGACGCGGAATGACGCGCCGAGGCGTTGCGCGCGCCCACCCGAGGGCTTGCCCGTGACGGTGACGACCGAGCTCTCGCCGACCCAGATCCGCTGCGCGAAATACGCAAGGAGCGAGGGAAGCATGAGCACGACGGAGTACGCGACGGCCTTGCGGGTGTCGAACTCGCCGATGATCGCGAGATATGCGCTCGAGGCGAGCACGTTGAAGTCCCCGCCGATGAGGAGTGGGTTCGCCAGATCGGCGAGCGACTCGACGAAGATGATGAGGAACGCGGCCGCGAACCCGGGTCGAAGCAGCGGTATCACCACGGTGCGGAGGATCCGCCCACGGGACGCTCCGAGATTGAGGGCGGCTTCCTCGAGGGCGGGGTCGAGCTGGCGGACGAGCGCATCGAAGATGAGGTAGGCGACCGGGAAGAACGTGATGGTCTGCACGAACAGAAGACCGGTCAGCCCGTAGGGATCCGTCTCCCAGTGGAACAGGCCGCGGGTCAGGAGGCCCTGTCGACCGAAGAGGAAGATCGTGGACAGCGCGAGCGCGAAGGGCGGCGCGATGAGCGGGAGCAGCGCGATGTAGTGAAGCGCGGAGCGATGCGGGCCGCGGACGGCTCGCGCGGTCGTGAGCGCGAACGCGAAGCCGAGCAGCGTGCCCATGGTCGCCGCGAGCACGCCCATGAGGAGGGAGTTCACCACGACGGCGCGCGGCACCGGGAAGCTGAAGATGCGCACGATGGGTGCGACGTCGAATCGTCCCAGATCGTCCAGGACGGCCTGGCCCAGCACGTTCGCGAGGGGATAGCCGAGGCCGAACGCGATGGCCGCCGCCACCATCAGTGCGAGGGCGGCGGCGGCCGGATCGCGGCGGATCGCGATCACTTGGGTGCCGGAGCCACCTCGTTCGAGAACCGATCGACGATGGCCTTCTTGTTGTCGCCGGCCCACTGGAAGTCGTAGCTGACCGTCTTCACGGTGCTGAGCTTCACCGACTTCTCTGAGACCTTGGCATCGGGATTCGTCGGGATCTGGTACGCCTTGAACGTTGCCGCGAGCTCTTGCGCCTTCACGCTGAGGGCCCAGTCCAGGAACGTCTTGCCGGCGATCGGGTCCGGCGCATTCTTGACGAGCGCCTCGCCGCCGATCTCGTACCCGGTCCCTTCCGACGGGAAGACGACCTTCAGGTCCTTGAAGCCCTCTTCGATCGCGGCGACGGTGTCGTGCGAGAACACAACACCGATGGCGACCTCGCCCTGGCCGGCGATGCGCGCCGGCGCGGCGCCGGTCTTCTGGTACTGCAGCACGTTGGCGTGGAACTGCTTGAGGTACGCGAAGGTCTTTTCGAGATCCTTGTTGTTGAGGAACGCCTGTGTCGCGACCATCGTGTACGCCGTCCCGCTCGAGGCGGGGTGGGCCATCGAGATCTGACCCTTGTACATGGGCTTCGCCAGGTCCGCCCATGAGGTCGGCTCAGGAAGATTCTTGTCCTTCAGGACCTTCGTGTTGACCGCGAGCCCGAGCGCGCCGACGTAGATCCCGGTCCAGACCCCGTTGGGGTCCCGATACTGCGCGGGGATCTTGTCGAACAGCTTCGGCTTGTACGCCTCGAGGAGGCCCGCGTTGTTCGCGGCGATGAAGCCGTCAGCCGGGCCACCCCACCAGACGGAGAACTGCGGGTTCGCCTTGTCGGCCGTGAGCTTCGCGACCGCCTCGCCGCTCGAGAGCCGGACGTAGGTCGTCTTGATGCCGCACTCGGCCTCGAACGCCTTTGCGACGCCCTGGATGTACTCCTCCTGCGGTGTCCCGAGGATCGTCAGGGATCCGGTGCCCTTCGGCCCACAGGGCCCGCTGTTCGCGGCCGTCGTCGCGCTGGCGGCCGGCTGCCCGGCACCCGCCGGTGCGGCGGCGCCGCCACATGCGGCGATGAGCACCCCGAGTGCCGCGATGATCGCCATTGCCCGCTTCATTCCCACCCTCCGTATCGCGTCAAGCGTGCATCAAAAGATAACCGCCGTCGACGATCCTCTTTTCGCTCACAGGTCGTCGCGCGCCGGCGCCCAGATGTCAATGACCTGGCAGGCCTGCTCGAGCACCCGGGCCCCGTGGGAGGCGTTGGGGGGGACGCGATAGGTGTCTCCCGGGGTGAGGATCCGCTGCTCGCCGGCAATGACCATGACCATGCTGCCCTTCGTGATCACGCCGGTCTGCTCCATCGGATGCTTGTGCGACTCGACAACGGTCGTCGCGGCAAGATCGGTGATCGCGACAGTGGCCGCGTCAGCGCGGATGATGCGCTGGGTCATGCCAGGGATCGGGGTCTTGACCGGGAGATCGCGCGGGGAGGCGAAGTAGAGCTTGGGCACGCCGGCATGCTAGCGCCCCAGCTGAAGACCTCATCGAGTCCTAGGCGCTGGACGCCTCGTCGCCTTCGAGCACGAGCTGTTCGTTCTTGCTGAGGAGGAGCGGCTTCGCCTTGCCGGCGATCGCTTCCGCGGTGACGACCACCTTGCGCACGTCGGTCCGAGACGGGATCTCGTACATCACATCGAGCAGCACTTCTTCGATGATCGTCCGCAGCCCGCGGGCGCCGGTCTTCCGCTTCGCCGCGCCGACGGCAGCGGCATGGAGACCGTCCTCGGTGAACTGCAGCTCGACCTTGTCGATGGAGAGGAACTTCTGGTACTGCTTGACGATCGCGTTCTTGGGCTCGGTAAGGATGCGCAGGAGGTCGGCCTCGTCGAGCGCCTGCAGCGGGACCATGACCGGCATCCGGCCGACGAACTCGGGGATCAGACCGTACTTCAGCAGGTCGTCCGGCATGACCTCGTTCAGGACCGCCGTCGTCTCCTTCGTGTTCTGGGAGAGCGTCGCGCCGAATCCCATCGTCTTCTTCCCGATGCGGGCCTCGACGATCTTCTCGAGACCCTCGAACGCGCCTCCGAGGATGAACAGGATGTTGGTCGTGTCGATCTGGATGAAGTCCTGATGCGGGTGCTTCCGGCCGCCCTGCGGCGGCACGTTCGCGACGGTGCCCTCGAGGATCTTCAACAGCGCCTGCTGGACGCCCTCGCCGGACACGTCGCGGGTGATCGACGGGTTGTCGCCTTTCCGCGCGATCTTGTCGATCTCGTCGATGTAGATGATGCCGCGCTGCGCGCGATTGAGATCGAAGTCGGCGGCCTGGATGAGCCGCAGCAGGATGTTCTCGACGTCCTCGCCGACGTAGCCGGCCTCGGTGAGGCTCGTGGCGTCCGCGATGGAGAAGGGCACGTCCAGGATCCGCGCGAGGGTCTGGGCAAGGAGCGTCTTCCCGCAGCCGGTCGGGCCGATGAGGAGGACGTTCGACTTGCCAAGCTCCACGTCGTCGACGCGGTGTCCGGCGCCGACGCGCTTGTAGTGGTTGTAGACGGCGACGGAGAGGACGCGCTTCGCCTTGTCCTGGCCGATGACGTACTGGTCGAGGATCTCGTTGATCCGCCGCGGGCTCGGGACCTTCGAGCCGGTCGCGCGGGCCTTCGCGGGCTCCATGAACTCCTCGTCCACGATCTCGCGGCAGAGGGTGATGCATTCGTCGCAGATGTAGACGCCCTGGCCCGCGATGAGCTTGCGGACCTGGTCCTGGCTCTTCCCGCAGAAGGAGCAGCGGTAGGGCTTCCCTCCTTTTGCAGCGGTGGTCATTTAGGGGACCCGCACCGGTTCGACCGCGGCGATCGAGGTGGGCTCCTCGGCCTTCGGAAGCACGGCGTCGTTCGCCTTGCCGACGTAGACATCGTCGATCAGACCGTAGGTCTTCGCCTCTTCCGCGCTCATGAACCGGTCACGCTCGGAGTCGTGACGCACCTTCTCGGCATCCTGGCCGGTGTGGAACGCGAGGATCTTCGTGAGCTTGTCGACGAGGGTCTCGAGCTCCTTCACCTGGATGATCACGTCCGGCGTGTTGCCTCGGAATCCGCCTGAGCCCTGGTGGATCATGATCCGCGAATTCGGCAGCGCGAACCGCTTCCCGGGCGCGCCCGCCGCGAGCAGCACGGCGGCCATGGATGCGGCCTGACCGATGCATACGGTGTTGATGGGCGAGCGGAGGTACTGCATCGTGTCGTAGATCGCGAGACCTGCAGTGACGACGCCACCACCCGAGTTGATGTAGACGTGGATGTCCTTCTCAGGGTCCTCGGAATCGAGGAACAGCAGCTGGGCGATGATGAGATTGGCCATGTTGTCTTCGATCATGTCGGTGATGAAGATGATCCGGTCCTTCAGCAGGCGGGAGAAGATGTCGTACGCCCGCTCGCCGCGGCCGGACTGCTCCACGACCATCGGCACGAGGTTGTTCTGCAACGCGGTGACCCTCCTCGACATGGCTCCGTCCGAGTGTACCAACCGATGTCCGACGGACCGGGTGGCGAGACGGTAGCCGTCTAGCATTCGGGCATGCGCCGCCGTTGGCCGTTGGTGAGCATTCCGGTGGTCTACGCGGTGGCCGTGTACCTCGCTCTGCTCGCCTCGCGATCGCGCGGCGACAGTGCGGAGATCCTCGTCCTCGTCATCGGCGTGAGCGTTGCCGTCGGGGTGCTCGCCTGGCGATTCGCCGAGCGTCTCGAGTCCGCCCGGGCCCTCGCGGAGCGCGGGCAGGCCGAGCTCGCGCTGGTCGGCAAGCTGGCGGCGGGACTGTCTGGTCCACTCGATCCGGCCGAGGTGGCGACGCAGTACCTGGATGCGGTCGCGGACGCTCTGCCCCCGACGTCGGTCGCGACACTCCTCCAGTACGAAGAAGCGACAGAGTCGATCCGGATCCTCGCCCAGCACGGACGGGCCGTCGCTGAGGCGACCGGCACCATCTACCCGGTGGCCATCCTGCCGGCCGGGATGCGCGCGAAGATCATCGGAGAGCAGCGGAGCTACGTGATCGACGACACGACGCAGGACCCCGAGTGGCCAGTGTTCGCGACAGCGGTGCCGCTGGCGGCCCGGGCTCGGACGTTCGCCGCGATGCCGCTGGTCTCGCGCTCGCGCCTCATCGGGTCACTCGTGATCTCGGACCCGCGACCACGGGGCATCGATCGCGACCAGCTTCAGATCGTCGCGCTGCTGCTGCAGTACGCGGCAGGCGCCCTCCACAACGCGCTCTCGATCGCGGAAGCCGACGAACGAGCCGACCGCGAGGCGGTCGCCAACCGGATCGCGCAGCGTCTGTATTCGGACCTGGACCCGAGCACCGTCGTCCGCTCGGCTCTCGAAGCGCTCGGGGCCGAGCTCAAGGTCTCGCGCGTGCTCGTGGCCTCTCGCGACGAGCATGGTGAGATAAAGGTGATCCACACCTGGTCGGCCGAAGGCGTGGAACCGATCCCCGTCGGGACGCGCGGCGAGCTCCCGCTCGCGATGCTCGCCGCGCGAGAAGGCCGGACCATCGCGGTGCGCGACGCCGAGCACGACCCGCGACTGGCCGATCCGGCTCTCGGCGGTCACCGCTTCATCGACCGCGGGACGCGGGCCGGCATCGCGACCCCGATCGGTCTGGGCGGGCAGCTCACCGGCGTGCTCGTCCTGCATCAGGTCGGCGCGTCGCGGGCCTGGACGGTGCAGGACATCCGCCTCCTCGAGACGATCGCCCGGGAGCTCCGGACAGCCCTTGAGGCCGCGAACCTGCTCGAGGCCCGGAGGCGGGAGAGTGAGCGGATGCTGGCACTGCATCACGCCTCATCACTGGTCGCCGGCGAAATGGATCCGAGCGAGGTCCTCGGCGAGATCCTGGACGCAACGGCCGCCCTCCTGGGGCGCGGCGTCGCCGCGCTCTATCGCTGGGACGACCGCGCCCAGGTGCTCCGTCTGGCCGAGGACGTGCGCGCCGCGCCTGGCACCGCCAAGGTGATCGGGGCCGGCGTAGGAGTCGGCGGGCAGGCATTCGCGTCGGGCACGCCCGTCATCGTCAATAACTACGCCGAATGGGTGCACGCGGCGCCCGCCAACGTCGCGGCGGGGTGGCGCGCAGCAGTTTCCGTCCCCCTCGTCCGGGCCGGACAGCGCCTCGGGGTCCTGACCGTTGGAGCAACGGATCGGCACACCCGCTTCGACGATGAGGACGCCCGGCTGCTCGGACTCTTCGGCGACCAGGTCGCCGCGGCGCTCGGGACCGCTGAGCTTGTGGCCCAGCAACGGAAGGCCGTGCAGCAGCTCGAGCGCCTGAACGCCGCCAAGAGCGACTTCGTCTCCATCGTGAGCCATGAGTTCCGAACGCCCCTCACCGGCATCCAGGGCTTCAGCGAGCTCATCCGCGACGAGGAGCTGTCGGTCGAGGAGGTGAAGGAGTACGCCGGTGACATCAACACCGACGCGCAGCGGCTGAACCGCATGATCACCGAGATGCTCGACCTCGACCGGATGGAGTCCGGCCGCATGACCCTCAACGTGGAGCGTGTCGACCTCAATGCCGTCCTCGCGGAGGCGGCCGGGCGGCTGGCCCAGGGGGCGCCACGCCATCCGATCCGGCTGCAGCTCGATCCGATGCTCCCGTTGGTCGACCTCGACCGGGACAAGATGAGCCAGGTGATGCTGAACCTCCTGAGCAACGCCGTGAAGTACTCACCCGATGGCGGCGAGATCACGATCACGACCCGCATCGAGGGGGAGATGGTCCACGTATTCGTTCGCGATGCGGGTCTCGGCATCCCCGCGGATTCGCTCGAGAAGGTCTTCGATCGCTACTCGCGGCTCGAATCGGGCGCCACGCGGTACATCCAGGGGACCGGTCTCGGGTTGCCCATCACGCGGCAGATCGTCGAGATGCAGGGCGGCCGGGCGTGGGTGGAGAGCACCGTCGGCGAAGGATCCGTCTTTCAGTTCACACTGCCGCTCAGCGCTGTCGCGAGCATCTAGGAGGACCTGATGGCGAGGATCGTGTTCTGCGAAGATGACCCCATGATCCAGAAGCTCGTCCGCGCAGCCCTGCGCGACTCGGGCCACGACCTGCATCTGGCCTCGGACGGCGAAGAGGGCCTGGCCCTCATCCGGACCCTGCGTCCCGACCTCGTGTTCAGCGACGTGTCCATGCGGAAGATGGACGGCTATCAGCTGGGCGACGCGCTGAAGGCGTCACCCGACACCGCGGCCATCCCGCTGGTGTTCGTCACGGCATCGGTGCAGCGCTCCCAGATCGAGGAAGCGACGAAGCATGGCGGCGAGAGTGTCCTCCCGAAGCCGTTCACGATGGCTGAGCTCCGGGCGAAGGTCGCCGAGCTCCTTTCGGCGGGACACTAGCGGTGGCCGGCGAGCGCATCCTCGTCGTCGACGACGAGGGTCAGATCCGCAAGCTCCTCCAGGCGACGCTCCAGCGTCACGGGTATGTGGTCTCCACGGCGGAGGACGGGTATGAGGCGCTCCGCGAGATCAGGAAGGCGCCACCGCACCTGGTCATCACCGACGTCGCGATGCCGAATCTCAATGGACTGGAGCTGACGCGCCGCCTCCGCGCGGAGGCAGCGACCGCGCGGCTCCCGATCATCATGCTGTCCGCCCGGAAGCAGGCCGACGACATCCTCGCCGGCTACGCGCAGGGTGCCGATGAGTACATCGCGAAGCCGGTCGAGCTGGCGGTCCTCGCGGCGAAGGTGGAGCTCCTCCTACGCCGCTCGACCGAGGCGGACGCCAAAGCCGGCGCCGGGCGGCGCGCCGGGCGGGTGTGCGTGTTCCTGCACGGCAAGGGCGGCGTCGGATCCACGACCCTTGTGGTGAACGGAGCGATCGCTCTCGCCAGCACGATGATCTATCGGGTCGCGCTCCTCGATCTGTCACTCGAGTTCGCCAACTGCGGGATGCTGATGGATCTGAAGCCGCCGCGGACCCTCGCGGACCTCTCGGACGTCCGGATCGCGGACATGAGCGACGACCTGTTCGACCTCTTCGTGGCTCCGCATCCGAGCGGCGTGCGGCTGGTGACCGGCTCCGACAGCCCCGAGCTCGCCGAGCTCGCCACCGTCTCGGCAGTGCACCATGCGCTCGAGCGCCTTCGGTCGTCGGCGGATTACGTGCTCGTGGACTGCGCTGCGACCTTCACCCAGCACACGCTTGCGGCCGTCGACGCGGCGGACGTCATCGCGGTCGTCACGACGCCACACCTCGCCTCGATGAAGGCTTCGCTCGACATCATTCGAGTCCTCGAGAAGCTCAAGATCCCGAAAGAGCGGGTGCTCCTGATCCTCAACCGCACCACCGCCTCGGGTGTCCCGATCGAGCAGCTGAGCCGCTTCTTCGGCCGTAAGCCCGAGGTGATCATCCCGTTCACCCCACCCTTCGACGACGCGGCCGACGGCGGCAGGCCGCTCGTGATGACCGCGCCCCAGAACGTCGGCAGCGTCGTCATGCGCGATCTTGCGGCGCAGATCACGGTCGCCGCTCCGATCGCGCACTAACCGTGCGGACACGCTTTTGGGGAGTGCGCGGGTCTATCGCTGCCCCCGGCCCGGAGACCGCGCGATACGGCGGCAACACGCCGTGCGTGGAGACCAGGACCGACGACGGCACGCTGCTGATCTTCGATTGCGGCACCGGCGCGCGCAAGCTTGGGATCGCGCTGGCTCGACGCGGTCCGGTGCGGGCCCACCTCTTCATCAGCCATACCCATGCCGATCACATCCAGGGCCTGCCATTCTTCCTGCCGGCGTTCGTGCCCGGCTCGCACCTCACGGTGTATGGGCCCGCGGGCATCGACCGGTCCTTCCCCTCCGCGCTCGGCGGGCAGATGGACTATTCGTACTTCCCGGTGGCGATGGATCAGCTCGCGGCCAAGGTCGAGGTCGTGGAGCTCGCGGAGGGAGAGTTCACCATCGGCTCGATCCGCGTCCGGACCCAATTCCTGAACCACACCGCTCCGACGCTCGCGTACCGCGTGACGTCCGGTGGCGCGAGCCTCGTGTACTCCACCGATCACGAATCCCACGAGGGCGCGACCTGGCGTCCCGGCCGCGCCGAGGGCACGTACGACGATGCCGACCTGCTGCATCCCGGCGACCAGCGGCACGCCGCGTTCATGCGCGACGCGGATGTGGTCATCCACGATGCCCAATACCACGCGCCGGATTACCCCGCGAAGGCCGGCTGGGGCCACAGCACGATCGAGTACGCCGTCGACATCGCGCGCGCCGGGAACGTCCGGCGGCTGGTGCTGTTCCACCACGATCCCAGCCGCGACGATGCCGGTATCGACGCCCTCGTCCGGGCGGCGCGGATCCGGGCCGGCGCTCTCGACGTCACCGCTGCCGCGGAGGGCGACGAGCTCGTGATCGAGGAGGCCGCCGATGACACCGCGGCGCCCGTCGAGGGCCCGCGGACCCCCACCCTCCAGACCCGCGCCCGCGTCCTGGTGGCCGACGACGACGGAACGATCCGTCAGGTCCTCAAGACCGTATTGAGCGGTGATGGGTACGAGGTGATCGAAGCTGCCGACGGCGCCGAGGCCCTGGCGCTCGCCCAGGCGGGGGCATTCGACCTGATCCTGCTCGACGTCCAGATGCCGAATCTGGACGGCCTCTCGGCCGCCCGTCAGCTCCGCGCCGATGCGAAGTTCGCCGACGTTCCGATCGTCATGCTCACCGGCCGGACGGCGGACAAGGACATCGAGGCGGCGTTCGCGGAGGGCGTCACCGACTACATCACGAAGCCGTTCGCGGTGGCCCAGCTGCGGGCTCGGGTCCGCTCGTGGCTCTCGCGGTCGGCGGAGCGGGCCTGAGGTCGGCGAGAGATCAAGGGGGTGGCGGGATGAGCGAGCAGTGGACGGATCTGCAGCGGTACGTGATCGAGGAGCACTTCGAGGAATACACGGAGGGGCGGATCTCGCGGCGCGAGCTCCTCAAGCGGGTCTCGTACATCACGGGGGGGACGCTCGCATCGCTTGCGGCGCTCTCCGCGCTTGGCTGTAACGTCGATCAGCCGCGCGCGCTCGGGAGCGCGGCGGCCAGCGCGGCCGCAACGCCGAAGCCGGCATCCCCGCAGCCGAACGTGCCGTTCGCGACGCCACCGGCGACCGCGTCGACAGATCCGGTGACCGTCACGCCGACCGACCCGCGGCTACGGAAAGCCAACTCGGTCTCCATCCCGTCCGGCGACGGGAAGGCCACGCTGATCGGCTACGAGGCATACCCCGCGACCCCGCGGGGCGGCGGCGTGCTCGTCATGCACGAGAACACCGGGCTCTCGGAGCACATCAAGGACGTTATCCGGCGCGTCGCGACCGCGGGGTACGCCGGCTTCGGGATCGACCTGCTGTCACGGCAGGGCGGCGCGGAAAAGCTCGGTGGTGGCTACTCGGGCGCGCTGGCCAACACCACCGTGGACCAGATGAACGCTGACCTGATGACGGCGGTCGCGTATCTGCAGTCGAAGGCGGGGGACGGCTATGCGCCGGCGAAGATCGGCGCGGTCGGCTTCTGTTTCGGTGGCGGGACCACGTGGAACCTCGTCATCGCCGGCGCGCCGCTCGCGGCCGCGGTGCCGTTCTACGGACCGCTTCCGTCGAAGGCCGAGGGCCTTGCCACGACGAAAGCTGCGGTGCTCGCCATCTACGCGGAGCAGGACACCCGCATCACCGCGAGCTGGCCCACCGCGGAAGAGCAGCTCAAGAAGAGCGGGTCGCCGTACGCGACGAAGGTCGAGCCCGGCGTGGGGCATGCGTTCCACAACGACACGAACGGGCCGACGCGCTACGGGCCGGCGCAGGCGCAGGACGCCTGGGTGGCCACGATCGAGTGGTTCCGGAAGTATCTCGGCTAGGTGGTCCCCGACATGACATAGCTGACGGTTGTCACTAGATCCCGGCCGCCATCACATCGCTGACATCGTTACCGCCAGCACATTGCTGACAACACCGACCGGCTGAGGTCGCGTCGCTTTCTAGCCTTCACGACGGAAACGCACCGTCGAGGAGGACGCAATGGATGAGGAAGAGCGCCGGCGCCGTGCGATCGCGGCGCTCGGCGCGGGCCGTCGACCGGGCGAGGTCTGCGCCGAGTTTGGGCGCAGCCGCGAGTGGTTGGCGAAGTGGCAGCGTCGCTTCGCCGAGTCGGGTGCGGGCGGACTGCGCGAGCGATCGCGCGCGCCCAAGCGTCAGGCGCGGCAGACGGCGCCGGCGGTCGTCCGCGCGGTGTTGCGGGCTCGAGACCGCCTCGAGCGACGGCGGACGTTCAAAGGAGCGGGAGCAGACGCGGTCGCCTGGGAACTCGAGCTCGCCCGGGTCCGGCCACGGCCGGCCCTGCGGACGATCGAGCGGATCCTCCAGCGCGCCGGGCGGACCGCTCGGCGCGGGCCGGTCGCGCACGAGCGCAGTGGCGCGGCGTACCCCGCGCCGCGGGCCGACCGACCGGGAGACCTGCAGGAAACCGATCTGGTCGGGCCGCGGCACCTGCGCACGCCGCGCGGACCGGTGCGGTTCTACGGCTTCCACACCGTCGACGTCGGCGGTGGTGGCGTTGCGACCTGGCAGGGACCAGACAAGAGCGGCGAGAGCTTCTGCCAGTACCTCGCCGAGTGCGCCTGGGCCCGGTTGGGTCTTCCGAAGATCTGGCAGGTCGACAACGAGACCACCATCGCCGGATACCCCGGCCGGCCGTTCACCCCGCCGGTCCGGCTCGCCCTGCTCCTTGGCATCGAGGTGCGATTCATCCCCGAGGGCGAGCCCGGCCGCAACGCCGACATCGAGAGCTTCAATGCCCTCTGGCAGGACCGCGTGCTGCGGCGGTTCGCGACCCCGAGCCTCGCCCGGCTGGCCACCGTTTCCGATCGCTTCGAGCGCTGGTTCATGGACGAGCGCCCACACCCCAAGCTCTCGCTCGCCCGCCACGGCACGCGCTTCCCGAGCGCGTTCCTCGCCGCGCAGGACGGCGCGCTGCCGCGGATCCCGGCGGCCTTCAGCCTCGATCGGTATCGCGATCGCTCCGGCGAGCTGCGCTTGCCGCTGGCGCGCGGGCGGATCAGCTGGGTCCGCCGGGCCGACGATCGCGGGACCGTCGCGCTGCTCGGGCGCCGGCTGCCGCTCGGCCGAGCCGCGGCGAACGAGTACGTCGTGGCGACGCTCTCGACCGCGCGTGGTGAGATCGCCGTGCGGAGTGGCGCGCTCGGGCCCAAGCACTTCAACTTCCCCGTGC
>JANXXG010000080.1 GCA_025350745.1 Chloroflexota bacterium
CGACACCGCGATCGCCCGGGCGGTCCGCAACTCCCTCGAGTGGGACGTGACCGTCCCCGAGGAGAAGATCGAGTCCATCGTCCGCAACGGCGTGGTGACTCTCAAGGGGACGGTCGACTACTGGTACCAGAGGAATGCCGTAGCCGACGCCGTCGCCCACCTGCTCGGCGTCGTTAGCGTGAACAACCACATCGTGATCGCGCCGCCCGGCCGGACGGACACGGAGATCCACGACGAGCTCAAGGCCGCGCTCGTGCGCCGGTTCCCGTTCGAGCACATCGACGTTGCCGTCGACAGGGGCGTCGTGATCGTGCAGGGCAGCGTTCCCTCGTACCGGATCCGCCGGGAGGCTGAGACGATCACCTGGGCGACCCGTGGCGTCAAGGACCTGACGAACAAGCTCACCGTCATCTTCTGAACGCTTCTCACGCACCGCGGCCGTGCCGGCAACACGCCGGCGCGGCCGTGAAAGGAAGGGTCTTCGTGACAAGCTTCTTCGCATTCGCCAAGGACCAGCTCGATCTCAACGGGCGGCACGAGCTGTTCATCACGGCGACGGCCTCCGAAGGCGGTGCCGTCTGATGGGGACAGCGGAGCGGATGAAGCTCGAAGCTTCAGGTAACGTCCCGATCGATCTGACGGAGAACGAGTGCCTTGACCTGCTGCAGTCTCACGACCTCGCCCGCATCGCGTTCCTCTTCAAGGAGAGCATCGAGATCTTCCCGATCAACTACTGCCTCGACGGCGCGATCATCGTGTTCCGGACCGGTCTCGGGACGAAGCTGGCCGCGGTCGGCGCGACGACGGTCGCCGTGGAAGTTGATGGCTGGGACCCGGAGTCGGGGATCGGCTGGAGCGTCATCGCCAAGGGGCGGACCGAGGAGATCACCACCAATCCCGGTCGCGTCGCGGAGCACCTGCGCTGGATGCCCGTGCATCCCGCGGCACCTGGGGATCGCTACCACTGGGTCGGGATCAAGCCAAGCGCGATCTCGGGGCGGCGCTTCCACATCGCGCCAGCCAAGCGCCCCGGAGCCTAGCCGCCGGCGTTCGTGATCCCGAGGACACGGATCAGCACAAGCGTCAGGCCGGCCAGGAACGCGAGCGAGATGATCACGGCGGCCGCGACGCGCAGGCCGACAAGCCGGACCGCCCCGAGGTCGACGCCGAAGCCCAGCCCGGCCATGGCGATGATGGTCAGGCCGCGGCTCAGATCGCGGGCCGGCAGCGCGAGCGCGTCGGGCAAGGCCCCGACACTTCGCAGCGCCGCAAACAGCAGGAACGCGACCACGAACCAGGGCGCGTAGGTGTTCCAGCCGCGCTTCGCCTGACCCGGTTCGCCGCGCCGCGACATCACGAGCGCGGTGAACAGGACGACGGGCCCAAGCAGCATCACCCGCGTGAGCTTCACGAGGGTGGCGACCTCACCCGAGAGCTGGCTCACCGGGAACGCGGCGGCAATGACCTGGGGCACGGCGTAGACACTCATGCCCGCGAGCACGCCGTACTGGTAGTGATCCAGCAGGAAGACCGGGATCAGCAGGGGCAGGGCCAGCACCAGGCACACGCCGAGCACCGCGGTGAGCCCGATCGCGCTCGCAACGTCCTTCTTGTCCGCCCGGATGACCGGCGCGACGGCCGCGATCGCCGAGTTGCCGCAGATGGAGTTGCCGACGGCGACCAGGAACGCGAGCGCGCCGGAAAGACCGAGCAGCCGGCCGGCGCCGTAGCTCACCCCGATACCGAGGAGCACGCCCGCGAGCACGAGCGCGATCAGCGCCGGACCTGCCGCGACGATCTGCCGGACGTCGACGCTCGCGCCGAGCAGCGCGACCCCGACCTCGAGGACCTGCTTCGCCGCGAACGCCGTCCCGGCCGCGAAACGCGTTGGGGCGCGCAGCGCGTTGCGCAGGACGACGCCGATCAGCAGCGCGATCACCAGCGGCTCGAGCCACTCGTGGCCCAGGACGCGGCTCTCGGCCGATCCGATCACGAGCGCCGCGATCGCGACGACCGTCGCGAGGACGATCCCATCGCGACCGTCCGCCGGCCAGCCGGCGCGCGTCACGAGCCGATGCGCGAGTGTCATGGCGTCACGTCGGGGTCGAGCGTATGGGATGCTCTGCGCATCGCTCTTGCCGATCTCGCTCCATTGCGGGACCGCGACACCCGCTGGGTCATCGGCGGGGCTGTCGCGTGGAGCGTCCTCGACATCTGCCTCGGACTGTTCGGCGGCCTGTTCCTCCTGCGTGCCGGGGGCGGGCTCCTGTCGGCGGCGCTCTGGCTCCTGCCCCTCGGCTTCGCCCTGGCCCTCGTCTTCCTGGCCGGGCGTCGGGTCTTCGCGCGCACCGGCACGCGGCCGTTCCGTCTCGCGTCGCCCGGCGGCGCGATGGTCGTCGCCCTCGCGTTCGCGCTGCTCGGCGCGCGTGCGGCCGAGCCGCTCATCACCATCGTCCTTTCCGCGATCTGGGCGCTCGCGCAGGGCCTCCATTGGTCAGCGTTCAATCTGGTCGAGTTCCGGCGGGTCCCGGCTGCAGACCGCGCGCCGTACTTCGCCCTCCTCAGCCGGCTCGGCCTCGTCGTCGCGGCCACGGTCCCGCTCGGTGTCGGCTGGTTCCTCGGGCAGTACGCGGACCTCACCGGGTATCGCACGCTCTTCGCGATGCTGGCGATCGTCGGCGTCGTGGTGTTCGTCGCCGCGTGGCGCACTCCGACGCATCGCACGGCGAACGATGGCGGCCGGTTGCGCGACTCAGCGTCAACGCCGGCCGGGCGATGGGCGCTCGCCGCGATCGCGTTCCGCGGCATGTGGGATCTCGGCGGGCAGCGGATCATGGTGCCGCTGCTCCTGCTCTCGGTCATCGGATCGGAGAAGGGATTCGGCGTGTACCAGGCCGCGAACTCCGTGGCGCTGTTCATCGGCTTCACCGTGAGCACGCGATCGCTCGCGCGGGTCGGCGTCCTCCGAGCGCTCCAGATCGGCATGCTCGGGATGCTCGTCGCGAATCTCTTGTTCGTCGGGACGGCACAGGCGTGGATCCTGTTCGTCGTCGTGCCGCTCGGCGGGGTCTTCGTCGCCCTCTGGGGGAACGCCGCGTTCGTCGCGAATCAGCTCCTGATCGACCGACTGATCGGCGACGACGCGTACACCTTCATCGTGGCCCGCGAGCTGGCGCTCGGTGCCGGCCGGACCCTCGCGGCCGTCGTGGCGATCGGCGCGGCCCTGGCGTTCGGGGACCATGCCGCGCGCCCATTGATGGCGGCCTACGCCCTGACGCCGGCAGCGGCGGCGTTCTGCCTGGGTCGGGCGCTCGGCCCGGCCGCGTCTGCGCGGAGGGTGGCAGCCGGCACCCCCCGAATGGGTGACTGACCGGGTTTAGCCGACGCTGAACAATCACCTCATGATGGACACCAAGCAGCAGATACGTCCCCTTCACGTGCCGTGGAGGGGCATCCTCCAGATGGCGGTCGCGGCCCTCGTCGCGGTGTCCTGCGCGGCGCCGGCGAGCTCAGGCCCGGTCGACCCAATGGTCGGCCGCTACCGGGTGAGCGGCGGCGGCGGGACCATCCCGGTTCTCACGACGCTGACCGCGCGGTTCAGCGAGCTGCATCCGGGCGTCCTCTGGGACATCGAGAACGTCGGCTCGGATGCGGCGATCGCTTCGGTCAAGAGCGCCGAAGCCGACTTCGGCGGGGTCAGCCGCGAAATGACTGCCGCCGAAAAGCAGGCCGTGGGCTTCTTGCCGCTCGGGCTGTCGGGCACGGCGATCGCGGTGAACGTTGCCAATCCGATCGCGTCCCTGACGAGGGAGCAGATCCGCGCGATCTTCGCGGGAGAGATCAAGGACTGGTCGCAGGTCGGTGCTCCGGCCGGCGAGATCAAGACGTTCGTCCGCGAGCCGGCCGCGGCCACGCGGCAGATCTTCGACGAGTACATCTTCGGCGGCAAGGCGGCATACCGGAGCGATTACACGCCCGTCGACAGTGCCGACCAGACGACCAAAGCGATCACCTCGTTCAAGGATTCGATCAGCATGCTCACCATCACCGACGCCACCCTCAAGAGCACCAGCTACCGGCTCGTTCCGATCGCGGGGGTCCCGCCCTCGCTTGAGACTCTGCAGAACGGGACGTATCCGATGCGGCGGCCGCTCTATGCCGTGTTCAACGCATCGCGGGAGAAGCTCAAGCCGGCGATCGGCGCGTTCGTGGACTTCATCAAGAGCCCGGAAGGGCAGAAGCTTCTCGGCGGCAAGTGATCCGGCAGATCCTGGCGCCAGGCCTCCTCCGCCGGCTCGTCACCCGGACGATGGGCTGGAGCACCGTCGCGCTGCTCGCGTTCGCGGTGCCGGCGTTCTACGTTTCGAACCAGATCATCGTCACACGCTTCGGGGAAGAGGCCCGCAACCTCGCAGCGAATGCGAACCGCGGTGTCGCCGATCGGGTCACGTTCGCATCCAACGCGGCGGCGACGATCGCCGGTCTGCCGGACGTCGGGCTGCTCGTGTCGGCCAAGGCGAAGCCAGCGTTGTTCGCGACGTACCTGCTCCCCGTGAAGTCGCGACTGCGGCTCGATGTATTGAATGTCGCGACGACCGACGGCCTCGTCGTCGGAGCCGGGCAGGACATCACGAGCGGCGAGATGCTCCCACCCGAGCTGCTGCGACGCGCAGGCATCAAGGCGGAAGAGGCGTGGGTCATCGAGGACGAAGCGCGCGGTCTCACCGTCCGCGCGATCTCCGTGATCCGCGATCAGGCCGGACTCCAGATCGGCTTGGTCCAGGCGGGCGTGCTCCTCGATACGAACGCGCTCGCGAGCCTCAAGCAGACGACCGATGCGGAGATCGTGCTCCTCGTGGGTCCGACGATCCGCGCTTCCACGCTCTCGGTCGTTTCGGCGGCCACCTTCCCGACCCTCGCGGAGACGACCCTCACGCCGAAGCAACAGCTCACGCGCCAGATCGACATCGGTGGCCGGAACTACCTGGGAACGTTCAGCGTCCTGGCGACGCACAACGTCACGAACGGGCTCCTCGCAGTCCTCGTGCCGCTCGCGCCACTCGAGGAGTCGCAGCGATCGCTCGTGGGGGTGTTCGTCGGTCTGCTGGTCCTGGTGCTCTTTGCCGGAGCGACCTACTCGATCCGCCTCGCCCGCAGCCTCAGCGCACCGCTGACCGCCCTCGCGCGCACGACCGATCGGGTCGTCCGCGGCGAGCGATCGGTCGGAGTCGCGCAGGGCGCGCCGGATGAGATCGGCCAGCTGCAGGCGGGCTTCGCCCAGATGCTCCACGCACTCGGCGAGCGCGAAGCCGCCCTCGAATCGACCAACAGCGATCTGGCGCGCGCCAACGCTGAGCTTGGAGGAGCGAACACCGAGCTCTCCCGCGCGAACCGGCTGAAGAGCGAATTCCTCGCGAACATGAGTCACGAGCTTCGCACCCCGCTCAATGCCATCATCGGGTACAGCCAGCTGATGATCGACGGGATCGACGGCGAGCTGAACGCACAGCAGATCGCCGACCTGACGCGGGTGACGACCGCTGGGTCCACGCTCCTCGGCCTGATCAACGGCCTCCTCGACATCGCCAAGATCGAGGCGGGCCGCATGGAGATCGGTCAGGAGCGGGTCGATGTCGTTGCTGCCGTGGCGAAGGTGGCCGACCTGGTCCGCCCGAACGCCGAGGCGAAGAACGTCGTCCTGCGGACGGATGTCCCGGCCGGCCTTCCGGAAGTGCTGGCGGATCCGCCCCGCTTCGATCAGATCCTTGCCAATCTTGCGTCGAATGCGGTGAAGTTCACGGAGCGCGGATCGGTGACGATCGCCGCTCGCGCGTTCGGTAGCGAGGTCGTGGTCAGCGTCGCTGACACGGGGATCGGCATCGCCCCTGAAGCGCAGACGTACGTGTTCGACGAGTTCCGCCAGGAAGACGCGAGCACGACCCGGCAGTACGGGGGCACGGGCCTCGGCCTCGCGATCGCGAAGAAGCTCGTGGAGCTGCAAGGGGGTCGGATCTGGCTGGAAAGCGATCCCGGCGCAGGCAGCACGTTCTCGTTCGCGCTCCCGAGCGCGCCAGAGATACCAGCGGCCGCGCCCGAGCCTGCCGCCTCGACCAGCTAGTCGCGTAGGGCGGGGCGCGCGGAGCGGCTGTCCGTGCGCAGTACGCTCAGACCATGGCCACCGAACGGCGCGACGCCCGGGCCTTCGCAGGGACCCGGCCGCGGGTGGGCTCGGGCTTATCGACGAACGAGGACGGCCGCCTTGCGGCCCGTGCGGCGCTCGACGCCGCCCTCGGACCGCTCGCCGGTGATCCCGCCGACCTCGTCCTGCTGTTCATCTCTCCTCAGCACGAGGATGTGCAGCGCGCGATCATCGACATCGCGAGCGAGCGCGTCGGTGGCGCGACCGTTCTCGGATGCTCGGCGGGCGGAGTCATCGCTGCACAGCACGAGATCGAGGACGCGCCCGCGGTCGCCGCGTGGGCGGCATCCCTTCCGGGTATCGGGATCCAACCCTTCCGCTTGACCTTCCAGCGAGAGGACGATCATGCGATCGTCGAGGGGCTCGAGGACCTGCCGCACGCGGACCGTCGACCGGTGGTCGTCATGCTCGCGGATCCGTTCTCGTTTCCGGCGGACGTCCTCCTCGACCACTTCAACGAGTCAGCCCCTGGCATCCCGATCGTTGGTGGCATGGCGTCCGGCGGGCTCGAAGCCGGGAGGAACTCGCTGTACTTCAACGATGAGATCCTGCGCGACGGCGCGGTCGGCGCGATCCTCACCGGACCAGGAATGCGGACGCTCGTGTCGCAGGGCTGCCGGCCGGTGGGGAAGACGTACGCGGTCACTCGCGCAGAACAGAACGTGCTGTTCGAGCTGGGCGGCGCCTCCGCGATGTCGCGCATCGAAGAGCTCTACGAAGGATCGAGCGAGCGCGACCAGCTGCTCATCCGCCGCGGGCTGCACGTCGGCAGCGCGATCACGGAGACGAAGCCCGAGCTCGTTCAGGGGGACTTTCTCGTGCGGAACGTCGTCGGCGTGGATCGCGAGTCTGGTGCCATCGCGATCAGCGACCGGCTCGAGATCGGCAGCACCGTGCAGTTCCAGGTGCGCGACGCCGGCTCGGCGCGCGAGGATCTGCATGCCGTTCTGGAGCGGGAGCGGTCCACCGGATCGGGCCGGGTCGCCGGCGGCCTGCTGTTCTCCTGCAATGGCCGTGGCCAGGCGCTCTTCGGCGAGCCCGATCACGACATCGGAGCCTTCCGCCGCGTGTTCGGCGACGTCCCGATCGCCGGGTTCTTCGCCGCAGGCGAGATCGGGCCCGTCGCCGGAAAGAACTTCCTCCACGGGTTCACCGCGTCGATGCTGCTGTTCCGCGAGGCGTCGGAACGATGAGCTTCGCCGTCAGCGCCGATGCGTACGACCGCTTCATGGGCCGGTATTCGGTCCAGCTTGCGCCGCAGCTCGCGGACCACGCGGGGGTGCGCGCCGGCCAGCGGGTCATCGACGTGGGCTGCGGGCCTGGCGCCCTCACCGCAGTCCTGGCCGACCGCCTCGGGTCGGCCAACGTGTGCGCGATCGATCCGTCGGAGTCGTTCGTGGCGGCGGTCCGCGTGCGTCTTCCCGGCGTCGATGCGCGCCTCGCGTCCGCGGAGCGGCTCCCCTGGGCGGACCGAACGTTCGACGCGGCGATGGCCCAGCTCGTCGTGCACTTCACGTCGGATCCCGTCGCCGGGCTCTCGGAAATGGCGCGCGTGGTGCGTCCCGGCGGCATCGTCGCGGCCTGCGTGTGGGATCACGCCGGCGAGTACGGACCGCTGAGCATCTTCTGGCAGGCGGCGCGGGAGCTCGACGCGGAGGTGAAGGACGAGTCACTGCTCGCCGGCGCGCGCGAAGGTCACCTCGCCGAGCTCTTCGTCGAGGCGGGGCTCCGCTCGGTCGAAGATTCGGCCCTCGTCGCGACGGTGAACCACCCGAGCTTCGCCGAGTGGTGGGTGCCATTCACGCTCGGGGTCGGCCCGGCGGGGGCGTACGCGGCCGGGCTCGATCCCGAGCGGCGCGCCGCGCTCCAGGAGCGCTGCCGGCAGCTGCTGCCGGCCGCCCCGTTCGAGCTTTCGGCGCGAGCCTGGACCGCCCGCGGCCGCACCTGACCGGCGCCCGATCAGCGGCTCGGACTAGCGCTCAGATCTCCTGGTCGAGCTGGTAGCGAGTGAGCGCGAAATCGCAGAGCGAATCCCACAGCGTCGTCGATTCGTACCAGTGCTGGAGCTTCTCGGGGCTCGGGCCGCCGCGATCGAACTCCCAACCCCCACGCTGTCGCGCAATGTCCGTGTAGCAGCGGGCGAACGCCTCGTAATCCCACGCCTCGCGCTCCGGGGTCACGTGACGATCGTAGGACGTGCGCGGGGGTTCCCCGGGGCTCATCGGCCGAGGTAGACCTCGAGCGCCGGCAGCTTGCTCATGAGGTCCGCCGCGCCGACGACGATGAGCACCGCACCGGCGAATCGCGAAACGGCCGCCTCGTGACGGGTGAAAAGGCGCAACAGTCTTGCCGAGCGAGCATGCGCCAGGAATGACAACAGCACCAGCGGCGTGCCGAGACCGAGACCGAACACGAGGAAGAAGACCAGCCGCTGGCTCAGCGAGTCGAGCGCGAGGGACAGCGAGAAGATGCTGACCACGAGGGCGCCCGAGCACGGAAGCGTGATCGGCCCGTACAGCAGGCCGTAGACAAAGGCGGATCGCACCGGGCCACCCTGTCCACCAGCCGCGAGCATCGGGAGTCGGGCGAACGGGTGCTTGCCCAACAGGAGCGCTGCGCCGAGCGCGATGACGACGAGATCCGCGAGCGGCGCGACGACGGTGAGGACCGCGCCGAGTGCGATCCCCAACGCGACCACCAGCGCGCCGAGGGCAAGCATCGCCGTGAGGACGCCCCCGAGGACCACGAGTCCGAGCCAGGGCGCCACGCGGGATGGCGTGGCGCTCGCCGCGGTGAGGTACGCGAGAAATCCCGGATAGAGCGGCAAGGCACAGGGCGAGAGGGTCGCGAGCAGACCGAGGGAGAACGCCGGGATGAGCTCGCCGAACATGTCCTAGGTGCGCTGTGCTGCGACGAGCGAACGCATCGTCCCGGCGTCGCGCCGGCCGAATGAACCGAGGCTCGGTCGAAGCGCCGGGCTCACGAAGAACATCGGCTCGGCCGTCGGCGTGAGGAACTGCGTGCCGTACGCACGCTGGAGGGCCTCGAGCATCTCCTTGGGCGCGACCGCGAACCGCCAGGTGAAGCCGTTCCGGTCGGCGTACGCCCGGAGCTGCGCGACATTCTCACTCGAGTCGATATCGAGGGAGATCATCTGCACGTCGCTACCGAGGCTCGCGAGCGCGTCTCTGACAACCAACTGTTGTCCAAGGCAGCCCGTTCACCAAACGGCCATCCCCTCGACGATCGTCACTTTGCCCTTGAAGTCGGAGACCGTGAATCGTTCGCCGGTGCGGGCATCGGTGAGCGGGATCGTCATGAACGCAGCCACCTGCACAGCTGCGCCCGTGACCGCGACGGACGGTGCGGGTGCCGCGGGCGTCGCCGAGCTGCAGGCGGCGATGAGCAGCGCGGTCACCGCGACTCGACCAAGCCGATCCAGCAGACCTGGGGGATGCAGCGTCGCCATCACGTCACTCTATCGTGGGCTCGTCATACGACGCCCGCAACGAGAGCCAGCGCGAACCCTTTCTCGATGGGACATGCGCGGCTGCTGAGGGTGATCGTTCCGGCACGGCACCGTTGAACTCGTAGCTGGCGTCGACTTCAAGCGACTCGTCGTACCGCGCCGTTCCCTGCGCGGACCACGAGCGCCAGCGGAGGCTCGAGGCATCACCGGCCGTCACGGCTGCCGCGGAGGCTGGACACGACTCGAACCCTGCAAAAACAAGCTGGCTCTACCTCGATGTGGTCATTCCGAGGCCGGTTGGGTGTCTGCTGAGCGGAAGACGGGATTCGAACCCGCGACCCCGTCCTTGGCAAGGACGTGCGCTACCGCTGCGCCACTTCCGCGAACCTCTGAATTATACGGGCGAACCTACGCCGACCGTTGTGGGCGACGCTTCGATGACGGCGCCCGCCGCGCATTCGGCGCCGCCGCACGGATCGTCGTCACTTCTTTGATGTCGGCCGATCTCACGAAAGTCCGACGGTCGCCGGCTCGCCGCCCGTGCGTCACGCGACCCTCGGCGATGAGTCGATACAGCGTCGCGCGCGACACGCCGTACCGACGAGTGGCATCTTCAAGCGGCAGCCAGTCGCTCATCGTCTCATTGTGTCTCAAATCATCTTGACATGTATCGAACGGATGTGCGAACATTCGTGTGCCGCTCGCGCTGCCCCGGAGGCCTACCTGAAAGAGACGACGTCTCAGGGCGATATCACGGAGACCCAGATCGCTGCCGCGCTTGTACTGAGGGGCATGAAGGTCCTCCGGCCGCTTTCCTCGGCGAGCAGGTACGACCTTCTTATCGATCACGGCGATGGCCGTTACACCCGCGTGCAATGCAAGACCGGCATTCTGCGGGATGGGTGCGTTCTGTTCCGCCTGTACAGCACGAGCGGCCACGACACGCGAACGAAGTCCTACGCGGGGCAGGTCGACGCGTTCGGCGTCTACTGTCCGCAGACGCGTTGTTCTTACCTCGTGCCCGTGACAGCTCTGAGGGACTGTCGCTTGTTCGCGACCCTGAGGATCGAGCCGACCAAGAATGGACAGCGGTTGCGCACGCGCTCGGCCGAGGAGTTCGCGATCTCCTGAGTTGGGGTGAGGTAACTACCGTTGGTGCGGGTGACACGAAGCGCACGGTCCGACGCGCTTGATACCGAAGGCCTCGCAGCCGCGGTGAGCCGGCT
>JANXXG010000126.1 GCA_025350745.1 Chloroflexota bacterium
TTCCCGTCGGTGCGCCGGATCTCGTACGCCGGCTGATCTGCGGTGGCCGGTCCGACGACCACGGCGCCGTCGGCGAGCCGGAACCGCGAGCCGTGACACCCGCACTGGATCGTGTCCCCGACGATCTTGCCCTCGGACAACGAGCATCCTGCGTGCGAGCAGACGTCGTGCAGCGCCGAGATGCGATCGCCGGAGCGCACCAGCACCAGCGCCTGTGCGCCCGCCTTCGCCTTTGTCGGCGTGTGCTCCGGCAGCTCGGTGACGTCGAGCGCGGTCCACTTCTTCCCACCGGTGCGCCACGCGTGACGATCGACCATGTTCCCGAACGTGAACACGAGCTCACCGCCGATGTACGCGCCGAGGACGATGAACGCGTACCCGATCCCTGCAGTAAGGGTCGCGTGATACGGCTCGCCAGGGGTGAACCCGTATCGCACGAGGAGCGAGAACAGGTAGAACGCCATCGCGACGAGCATCAGCGACGCGTGGATGCCACCGTATTGGCGGGCCTTCCCGTCGGTCTCGTCGAGATCGACGAAGCCGGCGGCAGCGGCAAGGATCAGGCCGACCGACCCGACAAGGGTCGCCACGTTCGCGCCGTCGTAGATCCCGAGCAGATCCAGGATGAGCGCCACCGTGAGGACCCCCACCGGAAGGTCCGTGAGCAGTGGATGCAGCGGGTGGCCGAGCCACGTCCCGTGCAGCAGGCTCCTGAGCCACTTTGGCCGGAGGATGAAGCGGTCAACGGACGAGTAGAAGTCAGCGATCCCGAGACCCCAGTCCCATTTGTCCAGGATCGGGCTGATGAATCGACGGATCATGGAGACCTCCCGACGCGCACTCGCGACGCATGATGCGTCATCCTGTCTACGTGCGGATCGCCGGGAAAGATGTCACGGTCACGAACCGGGAGAAGGTCTTCTTCCCGGACTGCGGGCTCACCAAGGGCGACCTGGTCGACTACTACCTGTCCGTGTCGGCGGCGCTGCTCCCGCACGTGCGCCAGCGGGTCATGCAGATGCTCCGCTACCCGAACGGCGTCGACGGGAAGTTCTTCTATCAGAAGCGGGTCCCGGTCCCCCATCCCGAGTGGCTTGAGACGTACACGATCCAGTTCCCCAGCGGCCGCTCCGCCGACTTCCCGGTCGTCAACGACGCCGCAGCGCTCGCCTGGATCGCCAATCTCGGCTGCATCGACCTGCACACCTGGTCCTCGCGTATCGGCGACGTGGAGAAGCCGGACTACCTGCTCATCGATCTCGATCCGCGCGGGGGCGATCCCTGGTCACACGTCCGCACGATCGCGCTCGTGGTGAAGGACGTCATGGATGAGCTCGGCCTGGTGAGCTACCCGAAGACGTCGGGCTCCACCGGGATCCACATCATCGCGCCGATCGTCCCAGAGCTCGAGTTCCCCGAGGTCAGACGGTTCGCGAAGGCCTTCGCTCAGGAGGTGGAGCGGCGCCTGCCGGACATCGCGACGACCACGTGGAAGGTCGCGGACCGTACGGGGGTGTTCGTCGATTTCGGCCAGAACGCGCGGGATCGCACGATCGCCTCGGCCTATTCCGTCCGACCGACGAAGGACGCGAGGGCCTCCGCCCCATTGCACTGGGACGAGGTCGCCGACGTGGACCCGGCGGACTTCACGCTGACCACGATGCCTGGTCGGATCGATCGGGTCGGGGATCTCACGGCCGGGATGTGGTCGTCACCGAAGAGCCTGGTGCCGCTGTTCGAGCGGTTGAAGCTGAAGCCCGCCCAGACCCGTTAGCCGGACCGCCTAGCAAAGCCGCTCGATGGTGCTGATGACGCGATCGATGTCGAAAGGCTTGGCGATGACGGCGGCCGCACCGAGCGCACGCTGATGCTCGTCGAGCCCGCCCGCAGCGGACAGCAGGACGATCGGCGTGTTATCGCCCGTGCGCTTCTGTTCCTCGCAGAATGCCCAGCCGTCCATGATCGGCATCATGAGGTCGAGGAGGATGACGTCAGGCTTCCAGCGCCCGATGACCGCAAGTGCCTCGCGACCGTTCGCCGCGCACTCGACGCTGAAGCCTTCGTCGTCAAGTGCCAGCTGCAAGGTGTCCCGGATCACCTCCTGGTCGTCGACGACCAGAACGTGAACGTCAGTTGCAGCAGCCACAGCCCCAAGATAGGCCGACTGCGACGAAATTGTCACTACCGAGGGAGCGAGTCAGGGCCGGCGAGCAGACCGGAGATCGTGGGATCGTCCGCCCGCCGGGACCGCCGGACCTGGGTCCAGGTGCATTCGCTCGGCTCCTTGTCGGGACGAAAGCGGAGAAACCGTGTGCCGTGCCGGAAGCGATCCGACTCCATCTTGTCGTAGCGCACCTCGCAGACGAGCTCGGGACGCACCTCGACCCACTCGAGCTCCTTGCCCTGTGACCAGCGGCTCTGGCCGCCGGGCATCCGGCCTGCCCCGAGGTGTCCGGTCGCGACAAGGGGCGGCAGCCGCTTCTGGAGGTCCGCCTGCAGCTGTCCGGTGATGCCGGAGGTATGGCCGACGAAGTCGAGCGTGCCGTCCTCGGCGAACAGGCCGAGCAGCAGCGTCGCGATGCGCTTGCCGTTCATCCGGTATCCGACGATGACGCAGTCGCTGGTCTTGTGGTGCTTCACCTTGAGCACCGCCTCGCGCGAGCCCGGCTTGTACGAGAGGTCCGCTCGCTTACAGACCACCCCATCGAGCCCGATCATCTCGAGCCGCTCGAGCCACTGCGTTGCGAGGACCCGATCGGTCGTCTGTGGCGAGAGCGTGAACCCGGCCGCGCGCTTCTCGAGCTCGACCCGACGCTCGCTCAGCGGGCGCTCATGGATCGGCTCGCCGTTCCACAGAAGGATGTCGAACGCGATGAAGGTCGCGGGCGTCTCAACAGACAGGCGGCGGACCCGCGATTCGGCCGGGTGCAGGCGATTCTGCATCGCGTCGAAGTCGAGCGCGCCGTCGCGCTCGATCACGATCTCACCGTCGAGCGCCGAGTGCGGCGGCAGCCGCTCGCCGATGACCCGAAGCTCCGGGAAGTAGCGCAGGAGCGGCCGGCCGTTGCGGCTCCAGAGGGCGAGCTCGCCGCCGTCGTTCTCGAAGACGCCACGGAACCCATCCCACTTCGGCTCGTAACGCCAGCGGTCACCGGTGGGGAGCTCATCGACGAGCTCCGCCTCCATCGGCGGAAATGGGACGGCGACCCCTGGTGTCGATGGCGCGCTCATCGCGCGAGTCTAGGAAGCTCTAACGACCCTTGGTCTTGGCGTTGTCCATCATGCTCAGGTCTTCGGGGTGCGGGACGTTCGGCGCCGGCCGATCGCTGACCTCGACCGGTCCCTTGGCAGCGACGATCCCCTGATCTTGCTCGACCACCCGCTCGGCCTCGGGGTCGGGAGAGCCGAAATCCTCGGTGACTGGCGTGGGTGCGGCCTTGGCCTGGTCCTTCATTCGATCACCTCGCGACCGCAGCGAGCGCACCTTCCATGCCATCCGGCTAGGCCGGCGTGGCGGGTGCGATGAAGACGCGGTCCTTGCCATGGCGCTTCGCGTCGTACAGCGCCGCATCGGCGAGCCGGAACAGCGAGTCCTCGTCGGTTGCCGAGCGCGGGAACCCCGCCACTCCGATCGAGACGGTGCCCGTGACCGTCGAGCCGTCGGCCGCGGTGACCGATGCCGCGGCGATCGCGACGCGGATGCGCTCTGCGACCGCCGCTGCGGCCTCGACCGGGGCGTCCGGTTGCAGGACGAGGAACTCGTCGCCGCCGAACCGGGCGACGACATCGCTCGCGCGCACGTGCAGCTGCACGCATTGCGCGATGGAGATGAGGTGACGGTTTCCGGCGTCGTGCCCGTAACGGTCATTGACCATCTTGAGCGAGTCGCTGTCGATGACGAGGAGCGCCAGCGGTCGGCCGCTGCGCTTCGCTCGCTGGATCTCCTCGTGCAGCCGCGCGCGGAAGTGACGACCGTTATAGACACCGGTGAGCTCGTCGGTCACCGAAAGCCTGCGCACGGCCTCGTGCGCGGCGGCGGCAGAGATGGCGAGCGATGCCTGGTTGGCCAGCGTCTGCGCGAAGCGGTAGTGCTCCGCGGTGAAGGCGTTGACGCCCATCTTGACCGCCCGGATCACGCCGAGCAGTCGTTGATCCGCGACGAGCGGCACGACGATCGCCGACTTCCGATCGAGCGGCACGCCCGGGACCGGCGCGACGCGCGGATCGGTGGCCGCGTCCCCGATCAGCGACGGTTCGCGATGCTCCGCCGTCCAGCCAACGATGCCCTGCCCGAGCTTCACCTTGGAATCACGGACGCTCACCTCGTAGTCGCTCGGGTAGTACTTCGCTTCGAACATCATCGTCGCCACCGCGAGCTGCTGCGCGTCCTCGTCCCACAGGTAGACCGCCGTCGAATCGGCGGTGGTCACGAGCTGGAACTGCTCGACGATCGTCTGGAGCGTCCCGTCGCGATCGAGCATCGCGGCGCGGCGTGCCACCTCGTTGACCGCCTGGAGCTCGGCGATGTCGCGGCGCCGCGAGGTGTGCTCCCGCGCGTGCATCAACGCGAGGGACACCAGGCCGGCGAACGCCGAGAGCAGGCGCTCCTCTTGCAGCGAGAACGCGTCGGTCTTGTCGCTCTGGATGGTGAGGACCCCAAGGAGATCCCCGCGCGCGATGAGCGGCACTGCGATCTCGGACCGGCATGCGGATGCGACTGAGATGTAGCGCGGGTCTGCGGCGACGTCGCCGACGTTGACGATCGCCCGGGTCCGTGCGGCGGCACCGGTGAGGCCACGACCCGTCGTCATGCGGAAGCTTCGCACGGCCGCCTCGTCACTGCCCTCGCCCGCCGCGGCGGCCGCGTACAGCTCGTCATGTTCGCGGTCGTAGAGCAGGAGGTATCGCATCGAGTAGCCGAACTGGTCTCCGAGGAGATCGATCACATGCGTGAGGACGCCGGCTTCGTCGGTCGCGGCGTTCAGGAGCGTCTCGGCCGCCCGCATGAGCAGGGACAGCTCGTTCGATCGCGACGCCGTTATCGCATCCATTCTTCGAACACCTTACGTTCGGACACGTCCTCCGGAACGCCGTGAGAGGGAGTACTGACGTCCTAGCGCGTTGGCCGGGCGGGGACCCCCACCAGAGGGAGTGCGCAGGCCCCGGGGTTCTGTACGAGCCACGCCGCGACGTCGTCGATGAACGCTTGGGCTCCGAGGATGTTCGACTCCGCGCCGGAATGCGGATTGATCCGGCCGCCGTCGATCCCATCGGCGACGCGGCCCGCGGAGCGGTCGTATATCGGGAGACCGGCGGAATTGCGTCCGTCGAACCATGCGCGGGCATCACGGGCGGCGGCACCGTAGCGACCGTCGCCGCACGCCGCGTCGAGGCGCTCCATCGCGAAGGCCGCGGATGCGGCGCCGTAGGCCTGGACGGTGGGAAGATCGAATCCGCTCGCGATCAGGGGCACCAGGTACGCGTCGGCGCTCCTGCGGGCGATCTCGAGCAGGTCAGGGCGAGCGAGCGCGGTCGCGGCCATGGCGAGGACGCCTTCCTGGATGTGACCCCACAGGTGTGGGGCCGTCGCATCATGACTATCGAAAAGAACGTCGCCGCCACGCTGCGCGACGACGTCCGCGCACCAGCCCTGGACGTCGTCCGCGTCAGCACCCGCGTCGAGCGCCGCGAGGATCTGGACCGCGCGGACGTCTGACGCGACCGGGTCCGCATCGAACCATGCGCGCGCGCGCTCGTAGTCGGCCCGTGCGCGCTCGTCGCCGAACACCCGCCAGACCTTGGCCATCGCCCGAGCCCCGCGCGCATGCCAGAACGACGCGCCGTTCGCCCGCGAGGTGATGCCCTCCGCGTTCAAGGCGCCGTCCCAATCAAGAACGAAGTTCAGGAACCTGCCGTCAGCCTGCTGCGTCCAGCGGCAGAACGCGAGCAGGCCGTCCACCCACTCGCGGGCCACGCCCGAATGGGTGCGCTCCCAGAGATCGCACCACAGGACGAGCGCGCGGGCCGCGTCGTCGAGGCAGGCCACGCCCTCCTCGCCGCTCTCGCGGGCCCGGATGTGAGCGCCGTCGTCGCCCGCATAGATCGCGACCGCGACAGCGCGCGGTCCGTCGATCGCCACGGGTCGAGTCAGGGCCACGAGCCGGCTCAGCACGGCTGGAGGCTGTCGAGGATCTCCCGTACATCGAAGTCGGCCGCAGCGACCACCGAGTCCGCCGCTCCGTAGTACATCCGGATGCGCTCCCACTGTTGATCGAGCGGGATCACACCGCAGGAGAACACGGTATGGTTGAACAGCCCGGTCGTCTCGTACACCTCCGTCGGGCGGAGGATCGGCGTCGCCGAGCGCGCGATGACCTTGCGCGGGTCAGCAAGGTCCATGAGCACCCCACCCATCGCGTACGTCGTATCGCGATCGACGCCGTGGTAGAGCTCGAGCCAGCCTCGCTCGGTGCGGAACGGCACGGCCGATGCGCCCGTGCGGAGCTCGTCCCACATGCCCCATCGCGGCATCGCGAGCGGCATGTGTCCACCCCAGGAGAGCAGGTCATCGGAGAACGCGATCCAGATCCCGAAGATGCGGCCGAATGACTGCGGCATCGGTCGGGTGAGCGAGACGTACCGCCCGCCGATCTTCTCGGGAAAGATGACGACATCCTTGTGGTCCGGCAGGAACATCACGCCACGTCGTTCGTACGTGCGGAAATCGCGAGTGACCGCAAGGCTCGTGACGATGCCCCAACGCGAGGCCGCCACATAGGTGATGTGATACGCGCCATCGATGAAGGTGATGCGCGGATCCTCGACCCCATATTCCTCGAGCGCGTTATCTGGTCCGAGGAACACCTCGGCATCGACGGTGAAGTGCACTCCGTCCCGGGACCGCGCGATCCGGAGGTGGGAGATCTGCGCGAGGAAATCCTGATAGCCCTCGTTCACGCCGCCGTGCGGGCCGGTCGCATTGCGATACCGGATGCCGCGCGGATCGCTGAGGTCCAGGCCCGGCAGGTCCTTCGGGATGTAGGCCACGCGGACCCGCGGCGGATCGATCGATGCGTCCATGAATGACATGCCGATGACGTCCCGCATCGAATAGCTATGCGGCAACGGTCGCTCGACCGGATATGGCCCGGTAAAGTCCAGGGTGAACGCGCCGGGCGGCAGCTCGATGTCGCTGCGCGGCCGCTCCGCGACGCGGAGCAGAAGGATCGCCTCATCGTCGACGACGGCGGTGCCGGCGTTGAAGACAGACACCACCTCGAGCGCGGGCTGCGAAGGCGGGATGTCGCGAGGAGAGAGCAGCGGGTTCTCCGGAAGGCGCTGGCCGAGGTCGGCGCGATCCGCGCCCTTCGGCCGTTCCGTGGTCGTCAAACCGCTACGAGCCGGCCGTTCCTGGTGGGTTCGATCATGTGCTGCATGAGGGCAAGCACGCGGCGCCCGACCACCGGCCAGGCGGTCTCCCGGCCGTATGCGTACGCGCGAGCTTCGAGGCTCACTTTCAGGGTCGGATCGGCCAGGATCCGCTGCACGGCGTCCGCGATGGCGCCCGAGTCGCGGAACGGGACCACGATGCCTCGCCCGTCGGCGAGCGCCTCCACCGCGTGAAGGTACGGGGTCGACACGATGGCCTTGCCCGCGCCGAGCGCGTACGCGAGCGTGCCGCTCGTGATCTGGTTCGGGTCGAGGTATGGCGTGACGTAGACATCGGATGCGAGCAGGTAGTCCACGATCGCCCGTTGGGTCAGGTACTCGTTGACGAAGGCGATGTGCTCGGACATGCCCAGCTCTTCGACCGCGCGCTCCAACGTGTTGCGATACTCCTCGCCCCGCTGCTTCAACAGCTCCGGGTGGGTCTGGCCGACGATCAGGTAGAGCGCGTCCGGATGCTCGGCCACGATCGCCGGCATCGCGCCGATCATGTACTCGAGGCCCTTACGGGGATCGACCAGGCCGAAGGTCGACACGATCGTGTGGTCCGTCATATCGAGCCGTCGCTTCAACGCATGACGTCCACGCGGCTCGATCGCGGGCATGCCGTGCGGGATGATGACGGGCGTCTTTGCGATCCCATAATCGGATTTCAGCAGCCGGGCGGCAGTGTGCGCCATCACGACGAGCTCGTCGCTGTGCTCCGCGATCGAACGAACGGCGTCGCGCATGGACGGCGACGGGTCGGGGACGACGCTGTGGAGCGTCGTGACGGCCGGCTTTCGGAGCTCGAGGAGGAACGGCCGAAGGTGATCCTCGTAGACGCCATCCTTCCACACGCCATAGAGCCCGAACTCGTGCTGGATGTTCACCACGTCGACGCTCGAATCGTTGATCAGGGTCGCGGCGGCGCGGTACGTGTCCGGCTCGCGCTGGCGGATGCGCGCTTTCACTTCAGCGGTGTACGCGCGGGCGCTGTTCGGCTCGTCGATGGCGATGACCGAGCAACGGACCGTCGGGTCGGCCGCTTTGACGGCCGCCATGATGTCCGCGGTGAACGTGGCGATACCGCAGCGGCGGGGTACGGACGAGGAGACGAACGCGACGCGCATCCCTCTCACTGTATTGGTCGCGGAGGGCTCGCTCCCCCCCTTGCTAGCCGTGCCGGATGGGCGTCTCTTGGGCCTTTCGCTCGCGATCGAGCGCGGCTTCGCCTGGCCCGAGGTCGCCACCCTCGAGCGGTCCGGCAGCACCGAGTCCCTGCTGCGGGAGGTTCGCGGCGAACGCTCCGGGGAGCTGAGCCGAAGGGACGCCGTCGGGCGCGTCGCGATCGGGTACGCGGGCATCCACGGACCGGCTCTTTCGCTCGGCCGTCTCGAGATCGTCGGATGGACGCGGCGTGTCGGTATTCGCCATGACAGCACCTCCCGTGCGGAGGAGTGCCGTGCATGAGGTGTGCCGGGCTATTTGATGCCGGCGACCCCGAGCAGGCCGGGCAGGATCGAACCGAAGAACGAGCCTGCGATCGCCGCCCCGGCGACCAGGACCAGGATCTCGAGTCCCGATGCGATCGGATTCCGCTTCGTGAGGCGAGACTTCCAGACCCCGACAGCGAACATGGCAACGGCCGAGAGGCCAATGGAGACCCACAGCGCGCTGTGGACCGGGAAGAAGAAGTACGGGACGAGGGGGAAGAGCGCAGCGGCGAGGAACGAGCCGGCGAGGATGAGCGCGCCCTGGAGCGGCGAGCCGCCCGGCTCGATCGTGACGCCGAGCTCCTTTTCCACCATCGTCCGCAAGAGCACGTTCGGGTCACGCGCGATCTCTGCCGCGACCCGCCGTGCGGCATCCTCGGCCAACCCTTCGCGTTCGAACAGCAGGGCGAGCTCCGCCTCGGCCTCGCCGGGCCGCTCCGCCACCTCGGCGCGCTCGACGCCGATCTGCGCGTCGAAGATCTCGCGCTGGCTCTTGGAGGACATGTATTCGCCCGCCCCCATGGAGAACACCTCCGCGAGGGTCGCGGCGATCCCACTGATGAGGACCGTGTACGAATCGTTGGATGCGGCGGCCACGGTGCTCACGACGGCGAGGATGCTCGTGACGCCGTCCTGCAGACCGAAGATGGTCTCGCGCACCTCCGCAAGGAGATCGGCCCCCTTCCGCTCATCGTCAAGGTGCGCCTCCAGCCACGTGCGATCGTGGAACGGGCGCTCGACGGTCGGTTCCCGCATCAGATCACCCGACCCGGCCCGCCGCCGGTGGCCTCGAGCGGCAGCCCCGCGCGGCTCCATGCGGTCACGCCGCCCTCGAGGTTCTCGACCGTGTAGCCGAGGGTCCGCAGTCCCCGGGTCGCGGTCTCACTGCGATTCCCACTCCGGCAGACCGCGAGGATCGTCCGATCCTTCGGGACCTCAGCGATACGGTCGCGTAGCTCGCCCAGCGGGATGTGCTGCACCCCGGCGATGTGCCCGGCCTGCCACTCGTCGGGCTCGCGAACGTCGAGGAGGTGCAGGTCGGCGAGTCGTGCGCCGGCGTCGGTGGCTTCCACACATTCTATTCTGCGTCACGCGAGCGAACGGGTGATGCGGGCGGCATACTGCGGGCACGCGACGTCAGGAGGCGATTGATGCGCGAGCCATATCCGCTGGCGCTCGTGCCGCTCATTCCGCAGTTCTTGCAACGCCGGCGGGCGAAGGCGGACTTCCCGCTGCGCGCGATGGAACGCTTCGGACTGGATCGACCGTCCTACCTGTTCGCGCTCGACCTCGGGACCCAGGACCCCCGCGGCGCGCGGCCGGAGGATATCGGCAACCGCAGCTATCGGACCACCGACGGACCCATCCGGGCCACCGCGGCGGCCGCGGAGTCCGCTGGACTGATCGCGTGGGCCGACGGGCGCTGGTCGTTGACCGACAAGGGACGGATCGCGCTCGACGAGTATCGCCGCGCGATCGATGCCCATTACGCGTCACTCACGCCGATCGGCGCGAGCGAGCTCGACCAGCTCGCCGCTCTGCTCGATCAGGCATTCCGCGCGGCCTCGACCTCGGCCGAGCCGAAGACCCGCGAGCACACCCCGCGCGCCGTACGGCACCGTTGGCAGGAGCCGTCTTCGCCGATGGCCCGGCTCGACGCAGCGATCTACGGGCTCTGGATGGTGCGCGACGACTGCCACGTGCAAGCCTGGCGGGATGCCGGCCTCGCGGGGCCCGCGCTCGACGTGCTCACCAAGGTCTGGCGGAAGGAAGCGACGACCGTCGCCGAGCTCAGCAGCCCGGTCCGGCCGGAAGCGGACACCCAGGCGGCCGTCCGGGAGCTCCGTGAGGCCGGGCTCGTGACCGCCGCAGAGCCGTTTGCGACGACGCCCAAGGGCACAGGCACGCGCGAGCGGATCGAAGCCGAGACCGACCGGTACTTCTTCGCCCCCTGGCCCGACAGCGTGGGCCTGAAGGCGGACTGGCTCGTCGACCGGCTTGGGGCAGTGAACGACGCCCTGGCCTGACGTTCGTGCGCCGTCCGTTACAGATGGCACCGATATTGCCCATTGAACAGGACGATGGCCATTGCATCTCCGGGGACGTCGACCGAACGCGGTATCGCGCACGACGCTCGCATCCTGGTCGTGGACGACGAAGCGGACATCGCCAACCTCCTTGGCACCGTCCTCCGTGAGGAGGGCTTCTCCGTACGCGTCGTGACCGACTCGCGTCAGGCGCTTGACGTATTCAACGGATTCAAGCCCGATCTCGTCTCGCTCGACGTCATGATGCCCAGCGTCGATGGGATCAGCCTGTGCCTCCAGCTCCGCAAGGAGAGCGACGTCCCGATCCTCTTCGTCTCCGCCAAAAGCGATCCGCCGGACCGCGTCGTCGGGCTGCGTATCGGTGCGGACGATTACATGGGCAAGCCGTTCGACAACAACGAGCTGGTCGCGCGCGTCGAGGCATTGCTTCGACGCCGGACCTACGCGGGAGCCGCGGATCGCGACCGCCGCCAGCTCCGTTTCGGCTTCTTCGTCGTGGACCTCGGAAGCGTGCAGGCGATCCACCACGAGTCCGTGCTGCCGCTGACCCCCACCGAGTTCAAGCTGCTCAAGACGCTCGCCAGCGAGCCCGGGCGTGTCTTCACACGTGACGATCTGCTCACCGGCGTGTGGGGCTACGAGCCAGGCAGCGACACCCGCCTGGTCGACGTGCATGTCGGACGGCTTCGCAAGAAGCTGCAGGACGGCGGCGTCACCGAGGTCACGATCGAGACGTCACGCGGCTTCGGCTACAAGCTCATCGAGGCGAGCGCGACCGGGGCCCCCGAGGGTCGCCAGGCCGTCTAGTCCCTAGTCGGCGAGCTGCGGTCGCAAACGCTCGACGCTTTTCATGAGTGCCCCGAACTGCTCGAAGTCGAGTGACTGCGCTCCGTCGGACAGCGCACGCTCGGGATCCGGATGCACCTCGATGATGAGACCGTCCGCGCCCGCCGCGACGGCCGCGCGCGCCAGCGCCGGCACGTAGGCGGCCTTTCCGGTCCCGTGGCTCGGGTCGACGATGATCGGCAGATGCGAGATCTCGTGCACCACGGCGACCGCGGAGACGTCGAGCACGTTGCGCGTGGCGGTCTCACCGCCTCCGACCGGCAGCCCACGTTCGCAGAGCATCACATTGCGGTTGCCTTCACGGAGGATGTACTCGGCGCAGAGCATCCAGTTCTCGATCGTGGGATACATCCCACCCCGCTTGAGCAGCACCGGATGACCAGATCGACCGACCTCGCGGAGCAGCGCGTAGTTCTGCATATTGCGCGCGCCGATCTGGAGGATGTCGACGTACTTCGCGCACAGCTCCACGTCATGCGGATCGAGCACCTCTGACACGATCGGCATACCGGTCTCTTTCTTCGCGCGGGCCAACAGCTCGAGGCCATCCCGACCCATGCCCTGGAAGTCATATGGCGAGGTGCGCGGCTTGAACGCTCCGCCGCGCAGCACGTTCGCCCCGGCGGCCTTCACCGCGTGAGCTGTGGAGAGCAGCTGCTGCTCGCTCTCGACCGAGCAGGGGCCGGCCATGACGATGAGGTCGCCGCCGCCGATGCGCAGGCCGTCGACCTCAACGATGGTCGGGTCCGGATGGAACTCGCGCGACGCCAGCTTGAACCGCTTGAGCACCGGAACGACCTTGTCGACGGCGGGCAGCGAGGCGAGCTGTTCGGCCAGGCGCGCCTTGTCGTCATCGAGGACGCCGATCGCGCCGATGACGCTGACCTCGGTGCCGGAGAGGTTGGCGCCGTAGCCACGCTCACGGAGCCGATCGACGACGTGGTCGATCTGATCCTTCGTCGCGCCCTTCCGCATGATGATGATCACGCGAATATCGTAGGGCGATGCCGCTGTACGACTACAAGGGGAAGTCCCCACGCGTCCACCCGACCGCGTTCGTCGCGCCGACGGCGGTGCTGGTCGGCGACGTCACGTTGCACCAGGACAGCTCGGTCTGGTTCGGGACCGTCCTGCGCGGCGACATGGACCGTATCGAGATCGGGGCGCGATCGAACGTTCAGGACAACTCGACGATCCACACCGACGAGAACGAGCCCACGATCGTGGGCACCGACGTGACCATCGGTCACAACGCCCTGGTCCATTCGAGCGTCATCGAGAACAACGTCCTCATCGGTCAGGCCTCCGTCCTGGTCGGCGGCTGCGTCATCGGGACCGGCACGATCATCGGCGCCGGCGCGGTCGTGCCAGCGAAGATGCAGGTGCCGGCACACTCGCTCGTCGTGGGCGTACCGGCCAAGGTCGTCCGCGAAGCCCGGCCGGAGGACGAGCGCTGGACCGTCCGCGCCGCAGAGCACTACGTCGAGCTCGGGGCGTGGTACCGGGACCACCTGAAGGAGACCACGTAGCGGTGGCGACCCTCCGGATCGACGGGAACAGCCTGACGATCGGGGACGTCGTGAGTGTGGCTCGCCGCGAGACGCCGGTCGCACTCGACCGCGCCGCAGAGCAGCTCGTCCGAGCCGCCTCGAAGCTCGTCGCCGAGGTCGCCGAAGGTGACCTGCCCGTCTACGGCATCAACACCGGATTCGGCGATCTGTCGCAGAAGCGCATCGCGCGCGGCGATCTGGTCAAGCTGCAGTACAACCTGCTCCGCAGCCACGCTGCAGGAGTCGGCGATCCCTTGCCGCAGGACGTGACCCGCGCGGTGCTGCTCCTTCGCGCCAACACCCTCGCCTCCGGCCGCTCGGGTGTCCGGGCCGAGACGGTCGACCTGCTCCTCGATCT
>JANXXG010000179.1 GCA_025350745.1 Chloroflexota bacterium
AGCTGCCGGGTGATCTCCGCGCGCAGCGCGCTCGCCTTGATCGGTTTGAACAGATATTCATCGAAGCCCGCCGCCAGCCCACGCTGGCGATGAAGGTCCTCCGTCAGCGAGCTGAGCGCGACTAGCAGCGTGCGGCTGCCCGCTGCACGGACCTGCTGGGCCAAGAGGATGCCGTCCAGGTCGGGCAGCAGGATCGCCGACAGGACCAGGTCGAACGGTCCACTGATGGCGCGATCCCGGCCAGCCAGGCCGCTGGATTCAAGGAAGACCTCGTGGCCGTCCTCCGACAGTACCTCCGCCAACAGATCGCGGGTCGGCCCGTCGCTCTCGATGATAGAGGATGCGGGAGCCGCGAGTCTCGAGCGTGCTCAGAGGATCGCGGCGGCCTGCGGTGCCTTTCCGCGGGTCGGCGCGCTGTGCTGATCGTCGTCGCCGCGCCACGGCGTCCCGAGGATGGGCAGCAGGTAACGATCGAGTCCGATGAAGCCAGCGGTCTTCCACGCGAGGATCAAGAGGATCGCCAGGATGAGGAGCACCGGGTTGGTGCTGGCGCTTCCGGCGAGGAGGAAGTTCATGTTGAGGAACGCGCCGAACGCCGCGGCCACCCCGACGAACGCGCCGAGGACGAGCGCGATGCCGACGGCCGTTTCACCGAAGGCGATGACCTTACCGAACCACGTATACGCATCCGCGTCGAGCAGGCCCTGCAGGATGCTGCGGTACCAGTCGAAGGTGATCGAGGGCCTCGCCGGCGCCGCCGGGATCTTCGTGACGTTGAGCCAGAAGCCCTTCAGCGCGAGACCGCTGTCGACCCACGCGGGATCCTGGACCTTGTGAAGACCGGCCTCGACCCACGCGTATCCGACGTAGAGCCGGACGACGAGCCAGACCACCGCCATGCGGGTGTCGGAGAACAGGAACCGCGCGAGCGACGGATCTCTGATGACACGCTTGCGGGTGAGGACGGTGCGGACGCTCAGCGCTTCGGAGCCGATCCATAGTCGGACGTCGGCCCCGTGCCGGGCCGCTCGACGGGCTTCTTCTTCTTCACGTCAGGGTTCTTCGCGCTGCGCCTTGCGGCCTTCAGGCGTGCTCGGGATCCAGTCCTTCGTGACATCAGGCGCCTCCATTTGTCTCAATACGTTTGCCGGTCAATGCTCGCACGAACCCGAGGCTCAGGGCTGCGGCGAGAACGAAGAAGATGATCGCCAAGAGCGCGGCGATCTCGATCACCGGCGTTCCGGAGGGCTGGCTGAACACCCCACGGAAGGGAGCCACGAGCGGGTCGGTGATCGCGTTGATAGTAGCCACGGCTGAGGTGACCGTCACGGTCGGCGGGGTCTGGGCCGACTCGCGTGGGCCACCGGTGGGACTTCAGGTGAGCCATTCAGGAAAGCCTGGGTTACGGGGCGCGTCCGGTCATGACCGGTCCGTCACGCCTCGCTCCCCGTCGCGATCGGGGCGAACGCGCTCAGCCGGCCGCGCCGGTCGGCCAGGCCTCGCCGGTCGCGCCCGTCGCCCCCCTCGCCCCGGTGCCGGTCGCTCCGGTCTCGCTCGGGCCAGGCGCCAGGCTGATCGGCGACCAGCCCTCGGCGAGCGGTATCGCGAGCACGAAGGCACTTCCGGCGCTGCTGCTCGACTCGAGCCACAGGTGACCCCGGTGCGTCTCCGCGATCCGCTGACCGATGTGCAGCCCAAGGCCGATGCGCGCCTCCGAGCCGACGACGCTGATCGAGACGTCGATGGCCGATCCCGGCGGGCTGTACTTGATGGCGTTATCCAACAGGTTGCCGATGATCTGTGCGATCCGCTCCGGGTCCCCCTGCACGCGAACGTCGTCCGGCGAGGCGAACGCGATGCGCGGGACGTCGCCGTGCTCATGCAGACCGACCGTGATCGCGGTGGCGACGCCGAGATCGAACGTCACGACATCGAGGCTGAGCGCACCGGTGCTCACCTGCGCGTGATCGAGCAGATCTGAGATCAGCCGATGCAACCGCTTTGTTTGGATGAGGAGCTTGTTGATCGCCTCGCCCGCCCGCACCGGATCCGTGTTGAGGAAGCGCCGGGCCATCTGGGCCTGACCATCAATCGACGTGAGCGGCGTGCGCAGCTCGTGGTCGGTCGTGCTGAAGAACCCGGCGGCGGCCCAG
>JANXXG010000233.1 GCA_025350745.1 Chloroflexota bacterium
GCACGATGTCACGCTCGGGCATGAGCGAGTACGAAAGGGCCAGCAACAGCGGGAACGCGACCACGAGCGCGACGACCGTCAGCACCAGGTAGGAGACGATGCGGCCAGGGCGCGCCGGGCGTCTGCGGAGCGCGATCGCGTTACTGATAGTGCACCCGCCGCTCGACGACCCGGAACTGGACCACGGTCAGCGTCAGCACCAGCAGGAACAGGATCACCGCCTCCGCGCTCGCGTAGCCGAACTGGAAGTTCTGGAAGGCGTCGAGGTAGATGCTGTAGACGAGCGCGCGCGTCGCATCGACCGGACCGCCACGCGTCAGGAGATGGATCTGCGTGAAGGCCTGCAGCACGCCGATCGTGTCGACCACGAGCAGGAAGAAGAGGGATGGCGACACCATCGGCACGGTGATGCGGGTGAAGAGCCGAGCACCATGCGCCCCGTCGAGATGCGCCGCCTCGTAGATCTCCTCTGGCACACCCTGCAATCCGGCGAGCAGCACGATGATGTTCGTGCCGAGCGTCAGCCAGATCGTCGTAATGGACACCGCGATGATCGCGGTGTTCGGCTGAATGAGCCATTGCGGTCCGACGATGCCGATGAGGGAGAGCACGAAGTTCAACAGACCGAGGCTCGGGTTGAACAGCAGCAGCCAGATGATGGAGCCCACGGACGCCGAGATGGCGATCGTGCTCGACATCAGCGTCCGGAAGACATTGATACCGCGCAGTCTCTGATTCAGGAGCACCGCGAGCACGAGCCCAAGGGCGATGCCGACCGGGACGGTATAGAGGACGAAGAGCGCCGTCGCGAGCAGGCCCGAGTGGAAGATCGGTGACGCCAGGAGATCGGTGTACTGGTCGAGGCCGGCGAACGTCGAGATCGCGCCGCTCTGGCGGGTGTAGAAGAAGCTGAGGTAGATGGTGCGGCCGAGCGGGATGAAGACGAAGGCCGTGAATAGGACCAGTGACGGCACGAGGTACGCCACGCCGATCCCGAAGCCACGCGCGTCGCGGGCGGTCCAACGCATCACGTCCGCGGCATCGTACAGGCGTTGGTCCGTAGCATTCGGAACGTGGCACCTCGGCCGTCGATGCGCGAGCTGGCCAGGGCGTGGTTCGACGTCTCGACCCAGTCCTTCGGCGGTGGGACCAGCACGCTGTTCATGATCCGGCGCGTCCTGGTCGACCGATGGGGCTGGATCACGCCACGCGAATTCACGGAGAGCTGGGCGCTCTGCCAGCTGAGCCCGGGCATCCACCTCGTCGCCCTCGCTGGTCTGCTGGGACGGCAGATCGCGGGCCCACGCGGCGTGCTCGTGTCGGTCATCGGGCTGATGGTCCCCGCGGCGATCATCACGGCGATCCTCACCGCGGGATTCGGCCAGGTCGCACAACACCCCCTCACGCTCGCGGCGCTCGCGGGAATAGCGCCCATCTCGGGGGGCATGGCGATCGGCCTCGCGCTCACCACCGCCGGCGCCGTGATGCAACGCGGTCGGCTGGCGATCGTCGACGCGGCCGTGGTCGGCACCGCGTTCATCTTCCTGACAGCGAGCTCGCAGCTGACGATCGCAGTGATCCTCGCCGCCGGCATCTTCGGCGCGCTGTTCCTCGGACGAGAGCGGCCCACCTCGAGCGACGCGCCGGTGAGCTGATGCCCGAGCAGCTCGAGCTCTTCTTCATCTTCCTGCGGTCCTCGGCGCTCGCGGTCGGCGGGCTCGCCTCGCTTCCGCTGCTCCGCGCCGACCTCGTGCCCCAGTACGTCAACGATGCCGCCATCGTGCAGGCCCTCGCGATCGGCAGGCTCGGTCCCGGGCCGAACGGCCTCTACATCGTGAGCCTCGGCTACTTCGTGGCGGGGTGGACGGGCGCGCTGTACGCGCTGGTCGGCGCGAGCCTCGCCCCTCTCGCGATCCTGCCCGCCACGTCGCTCGCGCGGCGCTGGCTTTTATCGCGCTGGTTCGGGGGACTCGTGCGCGGGGTCGCCCTCGGCACGGGCGGACTGCTGCTCGCGACAGGGGTGTCGATCGTGAACGCCGGCGGCACTCAGTTGTGGCAGCTCGCTCTCGTCGTCATGACCGTGGTCCTGACCGTGAACGGCCGGCTGCACCCGGCGATCTCGATCGCGATCGGGGGCGCCGTGGGGCTGGCGCTCGGCCGCTAGGTGAAGTTCCTGGTGGTTTCTGGCACTCGCTCGGGCCGGCGGGGATCAGTACGCGGCTGACTCCAGCGTCGCGAGGTGCGCCGCCTGCCCGGCGGCGGCAGAGACCGGTCCGGCATCGCAGGGTCGCCATTGGTGCTGCTCTTGGGCATCAAGGGAGGCGTCCGGGCAATACGCCAAGCCGCTCCCGACAGGGTGGACCTGGCCGATATCGGCCGTGCCCCATTGGTGGTCGGCGCGGATACAGACAAAGGAGACGAGGTCGGCCATGAGGGATACCGAAGCATTGCCCGTGCCCGGCCCAACGGCCCCGCCCAGACCGGACTATGGTTGCGTTACACGCGTCCCAAGAAGAACGGAGTCGAAAGTGAACGGCACAGTCAAGACCCTCACCGATCGCGGGTACGGATTCATCGCGCAGGCAGACGGGACCGACCTCTTCTTCCACCGCTCGCAGGTGGCAGGCGGCGGCTTCGACCGACTGGTCGTCGGCCAGGCGGTCACCTACGAGAAGGGCGTCAGCTCTCGCAACAACAAGGAAGAGGCGCAGAACGTCACACCGGCCTAACGGCCGCGGCTAACGACGCACATTCCACGCGGATCCCGGGTGATGAGCCCGGGATCTTCGTTGTCGAGAATGGAAGGCGCTGCTCGTCGTACTGACGAAAGAGGCGCCGATCGCCCATTGACGGCGCCACGGGAGGTACCCGCGTGAAGTACATGCTCATGTTCATCAGCGACGACTCCGACTGGGATCCGAGCAAGCCCGAGACCCAGGAGGCCTACAAGCGCGTGGGTGAGTGGTTCGAGCAGCACTCGAAGAGCGGCAAGATCACCGGCGGGGAGGAGCTCAAGAGCACGACCACCGCCACGACTGTCCGCCAGCGCAACGGCAAGATCAGCGTCACCGACGGTCCGTTCAGCGAGTCCAAGGAGTCGATCGGCGGGTACGCACTGGTCGACGTCAAGGATCTGGACGAGGCGATCGCGATGGCGAAGACCTGGCCGGTGCTCAGCACGATCGAGATCCGGCCGCTCGTGACCCACGACGCCCCGTCGGCGCGTCTGGAGCCGTGATCTCGAACAACGAGGGCGACGAGCGAAGCAGGAAAGCGAACGCGTGACCGCTGAGACCGACTGACGGAGGCGCTCGACCGCGTCTTCCGCGAGGAGCACGGGCGGCTGACCGCCGCCCTGGTCCGCTCGCTCGGCGATTGGGATCTGGCCGAGGAGCTGGTGCAGGACGCGCTCGTCGCGGCGCTCGAGCACTGGCCCCGGGAGGGCATCCCGGACAACCCCGGTGCCTGGCTCATGACGACCGCGCGGCGGAAAGGAATCGACCGGCTGCGCCGCGAGGCCCGATACCGCGACAAGCTCGCGCAGCTTCAGGAGGAGCCGATGCAGAGGTCGCCCGCTGGAGGTGACGAGCGGCTCGAGCTGATCTTCGCCTGCTGCCACCCAGCGCTCCCACGGGAATCGCAGGTCGCGCTGACCCTGCGCAGCGTGCTCGGTATGACGACGGCCCAGATCGCCCGCGCCTTCGTCACGCCGGAGGCGACCATCGCGCAACGGCTCGTGCGAGCGAAACGAAAGATCGCGGACTCGGGGATCCCCATGCGCGTCCCCGACCAGAGCGAGCTGCCGGACCGCCTCGCAGAGATCCTCGCGGTGCTCTATCTCCTGTTCAACGAGGGATACGTCGCGAGCGCGTCCCCGGAACGACGGGGCCTCGCGGAGGACGCGCGGTGGCTCGCCGAGCTCGTGGTGCGCCTCATGCCGGACGAGCCCGAGGCGATCGGGCTGCAGGCGCTGATGGCGCTGCAGCTCGCGCGAGCCGCGGCTCGCTTCACGTCGGACGGCAGGCTCGTGCTGCTCCAGGACCAGGACCGCTCGAGATGGGATCGCCAGGCGATCGCCGGTGGCCTCGCGCTCCTGGAGCGCGCCGCGAGGATGCGGCGATCGGGGCCATATCAGGTGCAGGCAGCCATCGCGGCCTGTCACGCTGAGGCGACCTCGTGGGAGGTGACCGACTGGACCCAGATCCTGATGCTCTACGAAGGGCTCGTCCGGATGACAGGCTCCGCCGTGGTGCGCTTGAATCGTGCGATCGCGCTGTCACATGTGGCCGGACCGGCACGCGCGCTCGCGGACGTCGATGCGCTGTCCGACGAGCTCGACCGCTACCACCTGCTCCACGCGACGCGCGCCGCCCTCCTGCGCGATCTCGGCCGTCCGGATGAGGCCAGGGAGGCCGATCGACGGGCCCTCGGACTCACGGAGAATCCGGCCGAGCGCGCCCTCCTCATGGAACGGATCGGGCGGTGACCCGGGCCTGCATCTTCTGCCGCGTTCTGTCCGGCGAGCTGCCCGGCAACATCGTGCACCGCGATGACCGGGTGATGGCGTTCCTCGATGTGAGCCCGCTCGTGCTGGGCCACGTGCTCGTCGTCCCGATCGCGCATGCCGACAGCCTCGATGACCTGCCGCCCGCGCTCGTCGGCCCGCTGTTCGAGGTCGTCCGGCGGATGTCCATCGCGATACAGCAAGGGCTCGACGCGGGCGGCTCGTTCGTCGCGATCAATACCCGGATCAGCCAGACGGTGCCGCACGTCCATATCCACGTCGTTCCGCGGAACGAGGGCGACGGCTTGTTCAGCCCGCGCCCGATCTGGAAGCGCCGCTCCTACGCCGACGAGGCGGAGGCCGCGGAATACGCCCGAAAGCTGAGGACCGCCTACGCGGACGTCGCCGCCGGCCGGTAGCGGGCCGGTGTCAGCCGCCCATTTCACAGGGTCTTTACGCCCGGGTCCCCCATTCGCGCAACCACAGGGGGCCCTGATGCGATAGCAATGACAGCAATGGACGACAAGACTCCCGCCACGAGCCCCGACCCGGTCCAGCCGGCCATCCCGACGCAGCAGCCGCCGCGCGCGGCCAGGTCGACGCGGCCCGTGAAGCCAACGAAGCGCGGTCTGAGCCGGCGTACCGTCATCGTCGGAGCCGGTGTGGCGGCCGGTGGTCTTGCGGTGTCGCGGGTCCTTGGCCTGCACAAGATCGGACCCGATCCGCTCGCGCTGGTGCAACCGGGTCTCGCGGCGCCGACGGTCAATACGAAGGACTGGATCAGCCCGCTCGATCAGCCGGAAGCCCAGGTCGCACAGCTTCTGCGCCGCACGACGTTCGGCATGACCCGCCCGCAGTACGACGCCGCGCTGAAGGACGGATTCAAGACGACGGTCGACAAGCTCGTGGAAACGCCTGCGGCGCCGCCAAAGGATCTCGCGGGTGCGGACGCCGCGACCCAGGACAAGCCGATCAATGCCGCAGCGCTGCAGGCCTGGTGGCTCGACCACATCCTGACGACGCCGACGCCGTTCGCGGAGCGGATGACGTTCTTCTGGCACGGCCACTTCACCAGCGACTATCGCAAGGTCGGTGGTCAGTACCCGTTCCTCTACTGGCAGAACCAGACCTGGCGGAAGTTCGGGCTCGGCTCGTTGCGCGACATGCTCTACCAGGTGACGATCGATCCAGGGATGCTCCGCTATCTCGACCTGGGACAGAGCACCGGCAAGTCACCGAACGAGAACTACTCGCGCGAGGTCATGGAGCTCTTCACCATGGGTGTCGGCGACGAGGTTCCTCGGCGCCGGTCGGCCTTGCTGCTGCGCCCGTGCGACGAGGTAGTCGACCATCGGCTGCGTCACCGGCTC
>JANXXG010000316.1 GCA_025350745.1 Chloroflexota bacterium
CCGGCAGCTGTTGGGAGTGCCGTCGGTCGCCCTCGGGGAGCGGATGATCCTGGTGCTCCGGGAGCTCGGCGCCGAACACGCGATCGTCGTCCATGGCGGCGACGGTCTTGACGAGATCAGTCCGAGCGGGCCGACACGCACGTGGGAGCTGCGCGACGGCTCGATCCGGGAGGGGGAGATCACCCCCGAAGGCGCGGGTCTGGAACGTGCGCCCATCGGCTCCGTGCGGGGCGGCGACAGCGTGTTGAACGCCGCGATCGCCCGCCGCGTGCTGACCGGCGAGCGGTCGGGGCCGAGGACCGCGGTGCTGCTCAACGCTGGGGCGGCGTGCGTCGTCGCCGGGCTCGCCGCGGACCTGCGGGACGGCGTGACGCGAGCCGCCCGGGCCATCGACGACGGTGCCGCGGCCGCGACACTGCAGCGCTGGATCTCCTCCAGCATGGTCCTCTCATGAGTGACTTCCTCGAGACGCTCATCGCAGAGCGGCGGGCCGACATGCGGGCGCCGCGCGGCGCCCTGGGGTATGCGCCGCGCGCTGGGATGACGCGGCCATCGTTCCCGGCTGCGATCCGCGCGGCACGCGCCCGCGGCAGGATCGCGATCATCGCCGAGGTGAAACGGCTTTCTCCAGCCCAGGGGCCGCTCGCCGCCGATGCGGATGTGGTCGCCGTGGCCCGCGCCTACGAGGAGGGAGGAGCGGCGGCGATCTCCGTCCTCACCGAACCGCGCCACTGGGGTGGCTCGATGGCCGACCTTGCGGCGGTGGCCGCAGCCGTGCGGATCCCGGTCCTGTGCAAGGACATCGTGGTCGATGAGCGTCAGCTCGCAGACGCCGAAGCAGCGGGCGCGTCCGCGGTGCTGCTCATCGCCGAAGCCCTCGACGACGCGACGCTCGCCGCGTTCATCGAGCGGGCCACCGCGCTCGGCATGAGCGTGCTCGTGGAAGCGCATGAGCATCGCGCGTTCGCGCGCGCGGCGGCCTCGGGCGCCACGGTGGTCGGGGTGAATGCACGCAATCTCCGTGTGCCTGCAGAGATCGATGCCGACCGGATCGAGGCGCTGCATCAGCTCGCGCGGCCGGGCCAACTGCTCGTCGCCGAGTCGGGCATCGCGACGCCAGCCGACATCGAGCTGCTGCCCACGCGGGTCGATGCGGTGCTCGTCGGGACGGCGTTGATGCGGTCCCCCGATCCGAAGGTCCTAGTGCGGTCGCTGGTCGATGTGAGAAGGAGCGTCGGATGAAAGGTCGGTTCGGAGAGTTTGGCGGGCAGTACCTGCCGGAGACGCTCATGCCCGCCGTGGCGGAGCTCGAGGCGGCGTATGTCGAAGCGCGCGCCGATCCATCGTTCGAGCGTGAGCTCGGCGGACTGCTCCGCGACTGGGTTGGCAGACCGACGCCGCTGACCGACGCGTCCCGGCTCGCTGCCGCCGTGGGCCTGCGGCGCGTCCTTCTGAAGCGCGAGGACCTCGCACACACCGGCGCGCACAAGATCAACAGCGCCGTCGGGCAGGCCCTGCTCGCCAAACGAATGGGGAAGCACCGGGTGGTCGCTGAGACCGGCGCGGGCCAGCACGGCGTGGCTTCGGCCGCCGCGTGCGCGCTGCTCGGGCTCGAATGCATCGTCTACATGGGCACCGAGGACATGCGCCGGCAGGAGCCGAACGTGTTCCGCATGAAGCTGCTCGGCGCCGAGGTCCGTGGCGTCGAGAGCGGGACGAAGACGCTGAAGGACGCGGTGAACGAGGCGATCCGTGACTGGGTGACCAACGTCCGATCGACCTACTACCTGCTCGGATCCGCGATCGGGCCGCACCCGTACCCCACGATGGTGCGTGACTTCCAATCGGTCATCGGCCGCGAGGCTCGGGGACAGTCGCTGTCGCTTCTTGGCAAGCTGCCCGACATGGTGGTCGCCTGCGTCGGCGGCGGCTCGAACGCGATCGGGATCTTCGCGGTGTTCATCCCGGACAGCGCGACGACGCGCCTCCGCGGCGTCGAGGCCGGCGGCAAGGGGATCGCGACCGGCGAGCACGCGGCCTCGATCGTCGGCGGCTCGGTCGGTGTCCTCCACGGGACCCGGACGATGATCCTGCAGACGGACGATGGCCAGATCCGCGGTACCCACTCGATCTCCGCGGGGCTCGATTACCCGGGCGTCGGGCCCGAGCACGCGCAGCTCGCGCAGAGCGGCCGCGCTGAGTACGTCGCGCGCACCGACGCCGAAGCGCTCGAGGGATTCACGCTCCTGTCGCGCACCGAGGGGATCATCCCGGCGCTCGAACCCGCGCACGCCATCGCCGACCTCACGCACATCCGCGAGGCCTACGGCGCGGAGCTCGACGTCCTGGTCTGCCTGTCCGGTCGCGGCGACAAGGACCTCGAGACGGTGATGGGGGCGCTCGCATGACCGTCGCGGGCCTGAAGGGAACTGACCGCATCACCCGCGCGTTCGCGCGCGCGAAAGCCGAGCGGCGGCTCGCGGTGGCGATCTACCTCACCGTCGGCTACCCCGACCGCGCGTCGACCCCGGCGCTCCTGCGCGCGGCCCTGGAAGGCGGCGCCGATCTCATCGAGCTCGGGGTGCCGTTCAGCGATCCACTCGCAGACGGCACGACGGTCCAGCGCGCGAACGAGATCGCGCTCGGCAACGGCGTCACGCTCGCCGACTGCCTGGACGCCGGTCGCGAGCTTGTTGGCGCGACGGACGCGACCGTTCTCCTCATGGGGTACACGAATCCGTTCGAGCAGTACGGCTTTCAGGCGTTCGCCCGCGACGCCGCCGGCGCGGGCATCGCCGGCGTCATCGTGCCGGACATGCCCGCCGAGGAGAGCGCCACCTTCGGGACGGAGATCACTCAGACCGGGCTGGCGCGGGTCGACCTGTTCGCGCCGACGACACCTGACGATCGCCTCGCCCGCCTGGCGCCGGGCTCCCGGGGATTCGTCTACTGCGTCTCGCTCACCGGGGTCACCGGCGCCCGACGGGCCGTTGGGAGCGACGTCGAAGCCTTCGTGGGGCGGGTGCGGGCGCACACCGCTCTCCCGATCGCACTCGGGTTCGGCATCAGCGAGCCCTCGCACGTCGCCGCCCTGCGTGGTGTAGTGGACGGCGTGGTGATCGGAAGCGCGGCGATCGACGTGGTCACCGGCGCGACGGCTGACCGGCCGGCAGCGCTCCGGGACTTCGTGCGCGGCCTCGCGGACGCGGGGCGGTCGTAGTGGCGATCCGGGGCATTCGCGGTGCGACGACCGTCGATCGCAACGATCGCGACGAGATCCTCGCCGCGACGACCGAGCTGCTCACGCTCATCGTTCACCTCAACGGGATCCGCTCGGAGGACGTCGGCTACGCCTGGTTCACCGTGACACCCGACCTGGATGCCGAGTTCCCCGCGTTCGCGGCGCGCGAGCTCGGGTGGACCGAGGTCCCGCTCATGTGCGGTCGCGAGATCCCGGTCGCCGGCGCGCTGCCGCTCTGCA
>JANXXG010000319.1 GCA_025350745.1 Chloroflexota bacterium
ACCACAGCGGCCGTGTAGGTCACGGTGACGGTCCGGGTCTCTTGGACCTCGCCGCCCGTCGCGGTCTTCGCCACGACCCGGACCGTCTGTGGTCCGGCGACGAAGTTGACCGTGACCGCGAACCGCAGATCGGTGCCGATGGTCGCGGCCGCGCCGTTGACGGTGACGCTCGAGACGGACCGGTCGACCCGTCCCGAGACGGTCACCGGAGCGTTCGTATAGGTCCCGCCGTTCGCCGGCTGCTCGACGATCAGCTGCGGAGCCGGCGGTTCGTTCGATACCGGGACATTGAGCTGGATGGTCCGCGCCGCCTGGGCGAGCTTGCCGGCGGGATCAAGGACCTGGACCTCGATGTGGTTGGGTCCAGGCTTCAGCGAGACCGTCACGCTGAACGTTCCGTCGCGAGCAGGATGGATGTCGTTCAGCGTGTCCTGGCCGGGCGATACGCGAACGGTGATCCGGCCGTCGGGGTTCGTGCGGCCTTTGACGACGTACTCCGCGACCTGTGAGACCGCATCTCCGGGCGGGTCGGTGATGTCGACGTGCGGCGCGACCGCGAAGTTCGTGAACTGGTAGTACACGTAGCCGATGAACAGAACGATGCCGGCCAGTACGACGACGGGGACGAGCACCGTCGGCGTGAAGATGAAGCTGCGCTTCACGAGCGGCTTCATCGGCGCGAACGAGCGCGCCGGCTCGCTGCCGCCGCGCTCGCCGGTGTAGAGCGCGAGCATCTCCTCCGCATCGAGGTCGAGGTAGCCGGCGTAGTTCCGCAGGAAGCCTTTCGTATAGACGGTCCCAGGGAGCGACTGATAGTCGCCGCTCTCGATGGCCAGCAAGAACTTCTCGCGGATCCTGGTGTCCTCGGCGGCCTGCGGCAAGGTCACACCCATTGCCTCGCGCTGAAGGCGCAGCGCGTCGCCGAGGCGGGCCATCTAGCTGTCGTCTGCCGGGCTCGCCGATGGGCGCGCCCCGTAGACCTGCCGCATCTTGCCCGGACCAACGGATGGGCCGACGACGCCTTCCTGCTCCATGATGTCGATGAGGCGACCGGCGCGGGCGAACCCGACGGTCATCTTCCGCTGCAGCATCGAAACGGACGCCTGCCCGGCGCGCCGGACGATATCGACGGCCTCCTCGTAGCGGTCATCCTCGATGTCCGAGTCGCCACCGTCCTCGCGCTGTTTGGCGCGGTCCTGGTCCTCGAGGATCTCGAGCTTGTATTTCGGCTCGCGCTGCTGCTTCCAGTGACGGGTCACGGCCTCGATCTCCCGGTCCGACACGTAGACGCCCTGGGCGCGGATCGGCTTCGGAACATCAGGTGGGAGCACGAGCATGTCGCCGCGACCGAGCAGCTTCTCGGCGCCGGTCATGTCGAGGATGGTCCGCGAGTCCGTGCCGGACGCGGTGGCGAACGCGATCCGTGCCGGGATGTTCGCCTTGATGAGACCGGTGATCACGTCCACCGAAGGCCGCTGCGTGGCGACGACGAGATGGATACCGGTGGCCCGCGCCAGCTGGGCGAGGCGGGTGATCGCCTTCTCCACCTGGATCGGCGCCGACATCATCAGGTCGGCGAGCTCGTCGACGATGAGGACGATGTACGGCACCCGATCCGGTCCGCTCCGCACGGCGTTGTAGGCCTCGATGTTGCGAGCCGTCGCGCGCGCGAAGAGCCGATACCGGCGATCCATTTCGCCGACCGCCCAATAGAGGGCGTTCAGGATCTTGTCGTGGTCGGTGACGACGGGAACGACCAGATGCGGGATGTTGTTGAATCCCGCGAGCTCGACCCGTTTCGGGTCGGCGAGGATCAGCCGGACCTCGTCGGGCGTCGAGGTCATGAGCAGGCTGCAGATGATCGAGTTGATGGAGACGCTCTTGCCCGAGCCCGTCTGTCCGGCGATCAGCAGATGCGGTAGCCGTGCCAGATCCTGAACGATCGGCGTACCGGTGACGTCGCGGCCCAGGGCCACGGAGAGCTTCGAGGTGGCGTCCTTGAACATCGCTGTCTCGGCGACGTCCCGCAGCGTCACCATCCCGATCGACAGGTTCGGGACTTCGATACCGACGACGCTCTTCCCCGGCACCGGGGCTTCGATGCGCAGCGTCCGCGCAGCGAGCGCGAGCGAAAGGTCTGAGTCCAGAGCCTCGATCCGCGAGAGCTTCACGCCGGCCGCGGGCTTCAGCTCGTACCGCGTGACGACCGGCCCGACGCTGACCTCAACGACCTTCGCCGCGATGTTGAAATGCGCGAGGGTCTCTTCGATGATGCGGGTGTTCCGCATCACCTCGTCCTTGCCGGAGCGCGCGGCCGAGCCCTCTTCAAGGAGCTCCAGCGAAGGCAGGACCCATGGGACGGCCGGCGGGTCGGCGTGCATGACGCCTTCGGCCGCGACGATCGCCGACGGCAGCCCGGCGAGGGCGCCGCCGGGGGGCAGGATCTGCACCGGCACGAACGGCAGGATCTCCTGCTGCGCGACGGTCTTCACCGGCTTCCGGATCGGCCGCTCTTCCTGCATGTTGATCTTGAGCGGGGTTTCATCTTCTGAATGGGGCTCGGGCACGGCCCGCAAAGCCGGTCGCGCCCGCACGGAGGACGCGGTGGCCTCGAATCGGGGTGCCGTTCCGCCCGGGAGCGCGACGCCGGGCCGGAAGCCGAACTGCGGCCGGCGGTCGAGCGCAGGTCGAGCGAGCTCCTGGACCGTCCGGTTCGCGGCGATGACGACGCCGATGACAAGGACCGCGAGCAGCACGATGATCCCGCCGGCGTTGCCGAGGGCCTTCGTCGAGGCACCCCCGAGCGCATGGCCAAGCCACCCGCCGTTGCCGGTCGCGACATCCGCGACGCCAAGGAGCGCCGCGACGATCAGCAGCGCGCCGATCCCTGGGAGGAGCAGCCGGCGCGCGAGCGCCCGCCGCCACACGACGGCAGCGGCGACGAAGAACAGGATCGGGACGAGTGCGGCACCCCAGCCCAAGAGGTCGGTCATGACGCGGTGCCACCAGTCGAGCACGGAGCCGCCGGTGGACAGCAGCGCGACGGCCGAAAGCAGCCCGAACAGTCCGAGCGCGACCCCGATGATGTGGTCCCGCACCTCTTCGCGCATTCGGGCTCCCGGCGTTGCTTCGCGGCGGCTCGTGGGCCTTCGAGCGGTGCTCTTCTTCGCCATCAGACCTGCATGATGACCGGCAGCACCATCGGCCGCCGTTTGGTCCGGTCATAGAGGAACGACGAGAGACTCTCGTGGATCGCGTTCTTGAGGGCTGATACCTCGGCGAGGTGCGGCCCGGTCTGGGCCCGGCTCAATCCCTCGAGCACCTTCTTCCGGGCTTCTTCGATGAGCGCGGAGGCGTCCTCCTCCGGGACGAAGCCGCGGGTGGTGATGTCCGGCCCCGCGACGACCGCGCCGGTCTGCTGTTCGATCGTGACGACGACGAGGAATATGCCCTCGGTGCCGATCGACACGCGATCGCGCATGACCGACTGGCTGACGTCCCCGACGCCGAGGCCGTCGACGTACACCTGACCGCTGGCCACGTGCTCGCCGACCTTTGCTCCGCGGTCGCTGATCTCGAGGACGTCGCCGTTCGTGATGATGAATGACTTGTCCGGATCGACTCCGAGGTCGATCGCCATCCGCGCGTGACGCACGAGCATCCGGTATTCGCCGTGGATCGGCACGAAGTGCTTCGGTTGGAGGATGTTGAGCAACAGCTTGAGCTCTTCCTGGCTCGCGTGGCCCGAGACGTGCGGCCGATTCGCGGCCTCGTACACGACCTCGGCCCCGAGCTTGAAAAGGTTGTCGACCGTTCGGCTGACGAGCTCCTCGTTGCCCGGGATCGGGTTGGAGGACATCACCACGGTGTCTCCCTCCTTCACCGCGACGTGACGGTGGTCGCCAAGGGCCATCCGCGACAGCGCGCTCGTCGGCTCGCCCTGGCTGCCCGTGGTGATGATGCACAGCTCGTGGTCAGGGAACTTCCCGATGTCGCCGGCATGGATGATGGCGCCCTCGGGGTACTCGAGGTAGCCAAGCTCCTTCGCGGTCTTCGTGTAGTTCTCCATGGAGCGGCCGATGATCGCGGTCTTCCTGCCCCAGGCGCTCGCGATATCCACGATCTGCTTGATGCGGGAGATGTTCGATGCGAACGTCGTCGTGATGATCCGGCCCTGCGCGCGGGACATGATGCCGTCGAAGATCTCGCCGACGTGTCGTTCGGAGGGCGTGTATCCCGGCACCTCCGCGCGGGTCGAGTCCGACATCAGGAGCATGACGCCCTTCGCCGCGATCTCAGAGAGACGGGCGAAGTCGGTCTGCCTGCCGTCCACCGGCGTGTGATCGAACTTCCAGTCGCCGGAGTGCACGATCGTGCCCTGCGCGGTCTCGATGGTCATCCCGACCGCGTCGGGGATGCTGTGGCATACGTAGTATGAATCGCAGCTGAACGGCCCCACCTGGAACGGGGTGCCGGGGGCGATCTCGCGGAAGATCGTCTTGTCGGCGAGCTTGTGCTCGCGGAGCTTCGTCTTGATCAGGCCGAGCGTGAGCTTGGTGCCGTGGATCGGCACGAGCGGGAAGTCCCGGAGGACGTACGGCAGCGCGCCGATGTGATCCTCGTGCGCGTGCGTGATCAGGATGCCGCGGACCTTGTCCTTGCGCTCGCGGAGGTAGCGAATGTCGGGGATGACGATGTCGATGCCCGGCATCTGCTCGTCCGGGAACATGAGCCCCGAGTCGACGATGACGATGTCGTTGCCCTGTTCGATGACCATCATGTTCTTGCCGATCTCACCGACGCCACCCATGGGGATGACGCGGACCGGGCTAGCCAAGGAGGGTCATCTGCTCCGGCGTCTTCGCCGGCACGGGCTCGGGTGCGACGGTCGCTGGTCGCGGCGCCGTCTCAAGGAACTTCGCGAGCGCCTCGAAGTCCTTCTTCAGATCAGCTCGAAGCGAAGGTTGATGCAGCGCGGCTGCGGGATGGAAGACCGGGAAAATGGTGATGCCGTCCTTCTTTCGCGCGTGTCCGTGGACACGCGATATGGATTCGCCGGGAAAGAACTTGTACATGGCGTGGCGGCCAAGGGTCACGACGACCTTCGGCTTGAGGGCCGCGAGGTGCCGCTCGAACCAGACGTGGCACGCAGCCACCTCCTCCGGGAGCGGATCACGGTTCTCCGGCGGCCGGTGCCGCACGACGTTCGTGATGAACACCTTGGTGCGGTCCAGGCCGATGCCGGCCAGGAGCTGATCGAGCAGCTGGCCGGCGGCGCCCACGAACGGACGGCCCTGCACGTCCTCGTTGTAGCCAGGCGCCTCGCCGAGGAAGAGGATGCCGGACTCGGCGCTCCCCTCGCCCGGGACGGCCTGTTTCGCGCTCCGGTGGAGCGGGCAGGCCGTGCACGCGCCGATCTCGTCGGCCAGCAGGGCGAGAGGGTCATCCACGTCGTTGATTATCGGCTTGCCGGTGCTTTTCGGGCCAGATAGACGACGTCGGTGTACGGACGACCGGGCATCTCGATCACGTCCACCAGGAAGCCCGCCCGCTCGAACATCGCGAGGGCCTCCTGGCGCGACAGGAAATGCAGGCCGGTGGTGGCCCCGCGGGTCAGGCCGATCGC
>JANXXG010000371.1 GCA_025350745.1 Chloroflexota bacterium
CCCGAACTCCTCCTCGAGACTCATGATGAGCTCGACGAGATCGAGCGAGTCGGCGTTGAGGTCATCGACGAACGAGGCCTCGGGCTTCACATCGGCTTCGTCGACGCCGAGCTGCTCGACGACGATCTTCTTGAGGCGCTCGTACATCTTTGCGTCCGCCAAACCGGATACCTCCGTGCCAGAACTTCCTGTTCCCCCGCCGGCTTCGCCCCCGGCGTCAGGCAAAGTGTCGCCGTTGCGATGCTCGCTCGTCAATCCGAGCCCTTGGTCGCGCCGGTCTTACCGCCCAGCGCGGTCGCGAGGACCCCGTTCACGAACTTGGGTGCGGCCTCGGAGCCGAACAGCTTCGCCAGCTCGACCGCCTCGTCGATGATGACCCCTGGCGGCGCGTCGCCCGAGATGCGGAGCTCGTAGAGAGCGATGCGCAGCACGTTCTTGTCGATCTTGGCCATCTGATCGATCGGGAACTCGGGCGCCAGCGCGGCGATCTCACCATCCAGCTGCTTCCGGTTATCCAGGACCCCCTGGACCAGGTCCCAGGCGAACCCTGCGGACTGCTCGGTCAGGCCGGCGCGGAACGCCCCCCGGGTCCAGGTGTCCTTCGGGTCGCCGCGGTTGAAGTCGATCTCGAACAGCGTCTGGAGCGCCACCCGCCGCGCCGGATGACGACCGGCCCGCTCAGGCCGCTTCACGCTGTCGCGCCCGGTCCGGCACCCTGACCGGCCTTCTGTCCAGCTTGGATCGCGCCGATGAGGCCCTGCGACACCGAGCGCTCGGCGACCTTGATCGCGTGCCGCAGCATGTTCGCGCGCGCGCGCCCGTGGGTCACGACCGAAACACCGCCCACGCCCAGCAGGGGCGCGGAAACGTATTCGTCGTAATCGAGCCGGCCGCGGAGCTTGCGCACGCCGCCGAGCGCGATGACATAGGCGATCTTGCCGAGGACCCCGCCGAAGATGTCGTTTCGGATGCCGTCGCGGAAGACGTCGACGACGCCTTCCATGCCCTTCGCGAGCACATTCCCGGTAAAGCCGTCGCAGACCACGATGTCGGTCGTGCCCCGGAGCGGATCGCGCCCCTCGATGTTGCCGAAGAACGTGATGTCAGCCGCGCCGGACAGCAGGGCGTGGGCCTCGTGTTGGAGCCGTCCGCCCTTGCCCGATTCCTCGCCCACGCTCATCAGGCCCACGGTCGGCCGGGCGACGCCGTGCACCCGCTCCATGAACCGTGAGGCCATCTGGGCGTATTGGAGGAGGTTGTGGGCCTCGGCGTCCATCGTCGCACCGGCGTCGATGAGACAGGCAGGGGTGCCCTTGACCGTCGGGAGCATGCCGCACAGCGCCGGACGGTCGATCCCGGGGATTCGCTTCAGGATGAGGACGGCGGAGGCCATCGTCGCGCCGGTGTTGCCCGCGCTCACGACGGCATCGGCGGCGCCACGCTTCACCAGCTCCGTCGCGACGCCGATGGATGTATCCGTCCGGCGGCGAAGCTCCGACGAGGGATGTTCGTGCATCTCGACCACGTCGCGCGCATCCACGACGGTGATGCCCGGACGCGGGGCGGTCCCGAGCGCGGCGCGAACGACCTCTTCGCGCCCCACGAGAATGATGTCGGCGACGCCACCGCTGTCCCGGTACAGCAACGCGCCCCGGACGATCTCGTCCGGGGCGTGGTCACCACCCATCGCGTCGACCGCGATGCGCATCTCCTCCGCCTAAGAGGCGGCGGTGCGCTTCTTTGCGCGGATCTTGATCACCTGGCGGCCTCGGTACATGCCGCAGTGCGGGCAGGCCTGATGAGACGGCTTCGGGCTCTTGCACTGGGGGCAGGGCACGAGCGTCTGCGCCTTAAGGCGCAGGTGGCTGCGGCGGTCACCCTGCGCAGCGTGCGGAGTTCGCTTTTTCGGTTCGCCGGCCAATTCGAAACTCCCCTAAATACTTCCTGAATGGTTGATGGTAAGCGTAGCGGTCGTCAGCCCCCTGCGCGAAGCACGCGAAGGGAGAAGGCGAGCAGTGTCCACATCTCGCCGAGCCAGAAGCCAGGGCCGCTGTCCTCCTGTCCCCCGGGCAGCGGCGAAGCGTGCGAGATGAGATGGGAGACCGTCAGCTCGGTCGGTCCCTCGCGCGGGGCCGCGGCCGCGGCGGTCGTCTCCGCGATCGGCTCGAAGCGATCGCCCGCGTCGTGCAGCCAGAACACGGGCGGCCTGATCGTCACCCACTTCGTCCGTGGCGAGAGCTGATCGATCGCCAAAGCCGGGGCGCCACCACGACACGCGCATCTCGGTCCCCGCGAATCGCTCACGGGTCTCGCTCTCGCCTGGCGACGGGCTCACGAGGGCGGCAGCGTTCCAATTCCAGAGGGCGGTCGTGTAGATGTCCGCCACGATCACGCCGGCCTGAAGACCCGGCCGGACCAACGGCCTCCAGGCGAGGCCGAGCACGGTGATGAGGACGACGAGCGCGATGCGGCGCTTCACGGCCGGCGCTACTTCTCGGTGAGGTCCTTCAGCCCCTGCAGCGCGGACCATCGCGCATCGGTCGTCTCATCGTGCGCGTGCGGCCGTTCGTTGCGGTCCTCCCCGCAGACCGGGCAGAGACCCGCGCAATCCTCACGACACAGGGGAGCGAGCGGCGTCGCGAGGATCAGCTCCTCACGCAGGAGATCCGTGACGTCGACCGTGAAGTCCGAGCCGATGGTCTTCGCATCGGCTGGCGCCGCGATGACCGCGACGCCGGTATCGACAGGGATCGTCGCGTAGTACTGCTCCGCGAAGTCGGCGTGCACCGGCGCGTCGATCGGCTTCAGGCAACGGGCGCAGGTCGCGGCCACGTGCGCGTCGGCTGCGCCCTCGAAGAACGGGCCGGGATTCGTATGCGTCGCATGGAACTTGGCGTCGATGTCGACGATCGACGCATCCAGAAGGCCGGCGTTATCGCCGCGGGGATCGATCGGCGATTCGGCTACCTCGAGGTCGAGACGAGTGCCCAGCGGCTGCTTGAGGAGAGGCGCGATGTTGATGTCCACCGAATGTCACCTATGACTCGGGCACGGGGTCGGGACGGCGCTCGTCGAGGACCTCGAGGCTCTTCTTCACGATCGAGAGGGTCTTCACGAGATCGCTCTCGAGCCGGAGGAGGACATCGGATGCGTAGCCGTCCGCGCCGCGCATCGTCTCGTCGGCCTTCGTCTGGGCCCGATTCTCGATCTCGTCTGACCGGCCCTCGGCCTCGCGGATGATCGACTGATCCTGGAGGAGCAGTGCAGCCTGCTCCTGGGCGGCGCCGATGATCTGCTCGCCCTCTTCCCGGGCCTTCTGCACAACGCGGTCGCTCTCCTGGACGATGCGGCGCGCGGACTTGACCTCTTCGGGGATCGCGACCCGCATCTGGTCGATCAGGTCCAGGACAGCCGCCTGCTCGAGGATGACCTGGCTCGTCATGGGGAACTTTCGGGCATTGACGACGAGGGCCTCGAGCCGCTCGACGAGGAATTGGATGTCCACGATTACCCTCCCGCAGCGTCCCCACTGTAGTGGAGCAGCAGGAGCGTTTCCTCACCGATCTCCTTGGTCCGTGCGATGCGCAGCGTCTCCGGGATGCGCGGCAGGTGCTTCCGGAGCGCCCGCGCGACCACCAACCGCCCTGGAGCGGCGACCTTGGCGAGCGCCGCCGTGTGCGTCTCCACATCCGCGAACGGCGGATCGCAGAACGCGATGTCCGCGGTGACCGGGCCGTCCAGGAACCGCAGGACGTCCGCCCGGACGACGGTAGAGCGACCCGTGAAGCCCGTTGTCTCGAGATTCCTGCGCAGGGCCGCGATCGCCGGCGGGGCCTGCTCGACGAACGTGGCCCGCGCCGCGCCTCGCGACAGCGCCTCGATCCCAAGGGTGCCCGCGCCGGCGAACAGATCGAGGATGACTGCGTCCGCCAGCTGCGGCTCGAGGATGCCGAACAGCGTCTCCCGGATGCGGTCGGTCGCCGATCGGGTGCCCCCGCCGGCCGCCACGATGAGCCGTCGCCCCTTCGCCTCGCCGGCGATCACCCGCACCTGTTGCTCATGCCAACGCGTACCTGCGCCAGAGGGCCTCGACGGCCGCGGCGAGGCCGGCGTTCTCCGGCTGCTCGAGGGTCGGGTCGGTCGCCAGGACCGCGTCCGCCTCCTCGGCCGTCTCGCGGGACAGGCGTGGATCGACGTCGCTCAGATCGACGATCCGCAGCTCCGAGATGCCGTGCTGCTCGTCGCCGAGGAACTCGCCTGCGCCACGGATCTCGAGATCGCGGTTCGCGAGGTCGAAGCCGTCGAGCGGCTTGCCATCCTTGCGCTCGGTCATGGCGGCGAGGCGCTCGGATCCGGCCGCATCGTCGCTCACGAGGACCGCATACGACCTCTTCTCGCCGCGCCCGACACGGCCGCGCAGCTGATGCAGCTGCGCGAGACCGAATCGCTCGGCCCCGAGGATGATCATCATCGTCGCGTTCGGGATGTCGATCCCGACCTCGACGACGGTCGTCGCGACGAGCACGTCGATCTCGCGCGCAGCGAAGCGGCGCATGACGTCATCGCGCTCCTTCGATGGAAGGCGGCCGTGCAGGAGCGCGAGCCGCAGTCCCTTCAATCCACCTGACCGGAGCTCCTCGTAGGTGGCGACCGCGCTCGGCGCGTCGTCCTCGCCGTCGCCCTTGTCGATGCGTGGCGTGACGATGAACGCCTGCTCTCCATCGGCGATGTGCTGGCGCACCCACGGCCAGACCTTCTCGAGGGCCTCGGGCGGCCGGACCTCCGTTCGGATCTCCTGCCGGCCCGCGGGCAGCTGGTCAAGCACGGAGAGGTCGACGTCCTTATAGAGCGTTTGCGTGAGCGTCCGCGGGATCGGCGTGGCGGTCGTGAGGAGCAGGTGCGGGTCGGTTCCCTTCTCGCGCAGCGTCGTTCGCTGGCGCACGCCGAAGCGGTGCTGCTCGTCGACGACCGCAAGGCCGAGCTTCTTGAACGTCACGCCGTCGACCACGAGCGCGTGCGTGCCGACAACGACGTCAAGGGAGCCGTCGGCGAGGGCGCCGAGGATCTCGCGCCGATCTGGTGCGCTCACGCTCGAGGTGAGCAACCGCACCGAAGGCCCGCCCTCCGCGAACAGCGACGAGAGCGTCCGGAAATGCTGCTCCGCAAGGAGCTCGGTGGGTGCCATGAGCGCCGCCTGCGCACCCGACGTCACCGCGATCCGTGCGGCGAGGGCGGCGACGACGGTCTTGCCCGACCCCACATCGCCTTCCAGCAGCCGCGACATCGGGATCGTCCGGCCGATGTCGGCGCGGATCTCCGAGATCGCCCTCTGCTGCCCTTCGGTCAACGTGAACGGAAGACCAACGAGCCACCGTTCGAATTCGCGATCGGGGGCGACGAGCTTCGGCGCCTTCGCATCCTTCTGCCAGCGGGCGCGACGCTGCGCGAGGCCGAGCTGCAGCGTCAGCAGCTCGTCGAACGCGAGACGGCGGCGACCTTCCAAGAGACGTGCCTCGGTCGAAGGGAAGTGGACCTCCTTCAACGCCTCCGACAACGGCAACAGCTCGCGGCGCGCGCGGATCGTCGCGGGGAGTCCATCGGGCACCTCGTCGACCACCGGCGAGCGCTTCGGCGCGCCCTCGACCGCGGTGTGCAGCCACCGTCGGAGGTTGCCCTCCTTCAAGCCTTCGGTGAGGCGATAGACCGGCACCATCCGACCGGTGTGCACGCGCTCCGCGTCGGCGGCCTCGACCTTCGGATTCGATAGCTGCAGCGCGCGGCCGAACCAGGTGGCCTTCCCGGACAGCCGGACGAGCTGTCCGGGCTGAAAGCGCTCCTTGATGAACTGGCGTCCGAACCAGGTGGCCTTCACCCCCGAAGGCCGCATGTCGGCGGGATCGATGAGCTCGACCTCGGTCATCATCTGACCCCGGGCCGTCCGTCGCTGGCCGACCGCGCCGACGATCGCCTCGGTCGTCTGCTCGCGGTCGGCGATCAGATGCCGGACCGGGCGGACGTTGCCGTAGTCGAGGTAGCGGGTGGGGAGATGCCACAGCAGGTCGCCGATGGTCCGGATGCCCAGACGCTCAAGGAGCTTGACCGACTCGCCACCGACCCCCGGCAGTGCCTCGACCTTCAGGTCGAGGCTCGTGCTATTCGGCCGCGACGATGAAGGGATAGTGCGGCTGGCCGCCATCGACGACCTCCACCTCGGCGCCCGGGAACATCGCTCGGAGGCTCTCCGCGGCCGCGGCGCGGCGGTCGTCAGCGACACCCGAGCCGACGTACAGCGTGAACAGACCGGCCGTCGTCAGCGAGCGCACGCCCCCGGCCAGCGCGGTGAGCTCCGTGTCCGAATGCGCGACGAGAGTGCCGTCGAGCAGCGCGAGGTGCTCGCCGCGACCCACGCGCTGACCGTCGACGTCGGCGTCACGGATGGCGGTCGTGATCTCGATCGCGTGCGACCCGGCCATGGCCGTGCGCATCGCCACGATCGCATCGACCGCGGCCTCGCCCTGGTCCCAGCTCGCGAGCGCAGCCATGCCCTGGGCGACGTTGCGCGTCGGAAGCACGCTCACCAGCCCGCCGGCGAGCTTTGCCGCCTGCTCGGCCGCAAGGATCACGTTCCGGTCGTTCGGAAGGACCAGGACGTGTTCGGCGTTCGCTTGCCGGATCGCAGCGAGGAGCTCCTCCGTCGATGGATTCATCGACGCGCCTCCGCGGACCACGTGGGCGCCCAGCGACCGCGCGATCCTGGCGAATCCGTCACCGGGGACGACGGTCACGACGCCGACCGCGATCGGCTCCCGGTGCGCGGACGCGACCACGATGCCGGTGGCCTCGGCGTGCTGCGCGGACATGGCCTCCAGATCCTCGATGACCACGTCGCTGATCCGGCCGGCGCTCAGCCCGATCCGGACGATCTGATCCGGCTCAAGCGTGTGCACGTGGACCTTCGCAA